>CABMDX010000028.1 GCA_902385025.1 uncultured archaeon
ACCCAAAGCCTGAGAGCCATAGCAACGGGCCGTCGGCCGCAGCGCGAAGTGGGATGAAATGTCACGCAAGATCGATCTGAACCGGGTTGATATGCCCAAGCAGCCGCCTGAAGAAAGGAAATACAACTTCCAGGAGGTTGCTCTGGGCTATTCAGGGCAGCAGGCAGAAGAAGAGGCCAACAGATGCATTCAGTGCAAGAAGCCGAAGTGCGTTGAGGGATGCCCCGTAGGCGTTGAGATCCCGGCATTCGTCCGTGCTCTGCGGGAGCAGGATATGAATGAGGCAGTTGTTGCCCTGAAGAGGAAGAACAGCCTCCCAGGAATTTGTGGAAGGGTCTGTCCCCAGGAAGTGCAGTGCGAGAGCCGCTGTGTCCTGGGAAAGAAGGGTGCGCCCGTGGCCATAGGTCGATTGGAGCGCTATGTGGCAGATTGGGAGAGAGCCCAGGAAAAGTGTCCACGCTGCGAGATCGGGGCACCCACAGGCAAACGTGCTGCAATCGTCGGTTCGGGCCCGTCGGGCCTGACATGCGCTGCAGACCTGGCCAGAATGGGCCACAAGGTGACAATCTTCGAGGCTTTGCATGAAGCGGGCGGAGTCCTGGTCTACGGCATTCCCGAATTTCGGCTTCCCAAAGCCATTGTCAAGGCAGAGGTCGATTACATCCGCTCATTAGGCGTTGATCTGGTGCTTGATGCCGTGGTGGGCAGGCTGATGGGTGTCAAAGAGCTGCTCGAAACCGGATATGATGCCGTATTCCTGGGTATCGGCGCCGGAGCGCCGCGCTTCCTGAATGTGCCGGGCGAAAATCTGGGAGGGATCTACTCCGCCAACGAATATCTGACCCGCGTCAATCTCATGAAAGCCTACAAATTCCCGGAGTACGACACGCCCATAAAGAAGGGCAAGAAGGTGGCCGTGGTTGGCGGAGGCAATGTGGCGATGGATGCTGCTCGCTGTGCCCTGCGCCTGGGAGCCGATGAGGTGCATGTGGTCTACCGCCGCTCACGGGAGGAGATGCCCGCACGGCTGGAAGAAGTGGAGAATGCCATGGAGGAGGATATCACCTTCGACTTCCTCACCAATCCCACGCAGTTTATAGGCGACGAGCATGGGATGGTCAAGGCAATGGAGGTTGTGGAGATGGAGCTAGGCGAGCCGGATGCCAGCGGCAGGCGCAGCCCAAGAACCAAGAAAGGCTCGGAGCATATCGTGGGCGTGGACACGGTCATCATTGCCGTGGGCACGATTCCAAATCCACTCATCGCCAGCAGCACTCCGGAGCTGAAGACCACCAAATGGGGCACACTGGTCGTGGATGAGCGAGGCCGCACGAGCATGGAAGGTGTCTGGGCCGGCGGCGACATAACCACAGGAGGAGCCACGGTGATCAGCGCCATGGGAGCCGGAAAGACGGCTGCCAGAGATATGGACGAGTGGCTGAAAAACGACGGCAAATGGAATTAGAGGAGCTAGGGCTTCCCTGGATTTTGGAAGCCTCACTCCACCGTCACGCACTTGGCCAGGTTTCTGGGCTTATCAATTGGAAGGCCGAGCTTGTTGGCCGTGTAATAAGCCAGAAGCTGCAATGCCACTGTGCAGAGCACCGCGGAATATATGGGCCTTGTCTCCGGCAGCTCGATCACTTTGCTTGCCACTTTTCCGATATCCGGATCACCTTCAGTCGCGAGAGCTATAACCTGTGCGCCTCTGGCGCTCACCTCTTTGATATTGGACTGGATCTTCTTGCCGCATGTGGCCAAGGCCACAACCGGCGTCTTTTCCGTGATCAGAGCCAGCGGACCATGCTTAAGCTCGCCTCCTGCATAGCCCTCTGAGGGTATGTAGGCGATCTCCTTCATCTTCAGTGCGCCCTCCAGAGAAATGGGGTAGAGGTAGTCGCGACCTATGAAGAAGTAGCATTCTGCACCAGTGCAGGATTCGGCTACCTTTCGAATCTCTTCTCTCTTCTCCAGGACCCTCTGAACCAGGCCGGGCAGCTTGGTCAGCTCGATGAGCATCTTCCGGGCCTGATCAGGCGTCAGATGGCCTCTTGCGCGGCCCAGGCGTATGGCGAGCAATATGATGGCCACAAGCTGGGAGGTGAATGTCTTGGTAGCGGCCACGCCGATCTCCGGACCGCAGCGAGTGTAAATAGCCGCGTCCACAAGCTCGGTCACAGTGCTGCCCACAACATTGGTTATGGCCAGGCTCCGACCGCCGCAGGTCTTGGCCTTCTTCAGGGCCATGAGGGTATCAGCAGTCTCACCTGATTGAGTGATGCCAAGGAGAAGCGCCCCCGGCCTGATCTGAAGATTCAGGAACTCGGAGGCAACCTCCACATCCACGGGCAGGCCGGCAGCTCGCACGAAAAGGTTTTTGGCGAGCAATCCTGCATGGTAGGACGTGCCACATGCGATGATGGTCACCCGCTCAAGGGTTCTTATCTCCTCATCGCTCATGCCCAAATTGAGCTTCACATCTCCATCGATCTCCGAGATGCGCCCGGCAACGGTCTCTCGAATGGCCCGCGGCTGCTCATGAATCTCCTTTAGCATGAAATGAGGATAGCCGCCCTTCTCTGCTGCATCTGCGCTCCAGGTGATGCGCTCGATCTTCGCAGTACGGGGATGGCCCGCCAGATCCATCATTTCAACTCGGTCCGCATAAATCCGGGCGATTTCGCCATCTTTCATGCGGATGACATCCTTGGTGTAAGGAAGAAGCGCCGGCACATCGGATGCCAGGTAGACCGCATCCCCGCCTTTGCCCAGGACCAGAGGACTGTCTTTTCGGGCACAAACAAGATACGGCGAGCTGGCAGCCAGAACCGCCACAGCATAAGAGCCCTCCACTCGCTCCAGGGCTTTGGAGACCGCACCAAACAAATCGCCCTTGTAATAAAAGTGAATCAGATGCGACAGAACCTCGCTGTCGGTCTCGGATTTAAACTCGTAGCCAATCTCTGTGAGCAGCTCTCTCAGCTCCAGGTAGTTCTCGATGATGCCATTATGCACTATGGCGATCTCGCCCGAGGTATGAGGATGCG
>CABMDX010000029.1 GCA_902385025.1 uncultured archaeon
AATATGTTCTCATCCCCTTCAGCTCTGTGGTAGCGGTCAAGGACTATATCGTGGTGGACGAAAGTCGGGCCATGAAGAAGTGAGGAAGTGGCACATCCCCACAATTTTCCTGCAATTTTTCCCAGTGCCCGAAAAGGCTTAATCCTTCACAGATCCTAAAAATCGATCGATGATGAAATTCGCATTATATTTGGCCATCAGCGCTCTATTGCTGGCATTGGCCGTGGCCGGAACTGCGAACGCTGCAGGAGACGGCAGCCCCGTCAAGGTTCTTCTGGAAACAAGCACGGGCAATATCACACTCGAGCTCTACAGTGATATGCCCGTTACCGTCGGGAATTTTGTGAGCCTCGTGAATAAGGGATTCTATGATGGGGTAATCTTCCATAGGGTCATCGACGGCTTCATGATTCAGGGTGGAGACCCGGAGGGGACGGGCATGGGCGGACCCGGCTACACCATCAAGGATGAATTCACAGATCATAATAAGAACGATCGTGGAACCATTGCCATGGCTAATGCAGGACCAAATAAAGGCGGCAGCCAGTTGTTCATCAACCTGGTGGACAACAACTTCCTGGATACCAAGCATCCCGTCTTCGGCAAGGTGATCGAGGGCATGGATGTGGTGGACGCCATTGGCAAGGTGAAAACAGATGCCAATGATCGGCCACTGCAGGACGTATTGATCATCCGGGCCAAGGTTATTGCATAATTATGGAGATGAGAGAAGCTATGGCAGAAAGCGCAAAGGAAAATGGCAAAAAGGTATTGCTCAAGACGAGCATTGGTGACATCACACTTCAGCTTTACGATGATATGCCCATCACAGCCGGCAACTTCCAAAAGCTCGTCGAAAAGGGGTTTTATGATGGCACCATATTCCACCGCATCATCGATGGTTTCATGATTCAGGGAGGCGACCCAACCGGCACAGGCAGGGGCGGGCCGGGATATGCCATAAAAGACGAATTTACCCGCCATAACAAGAACGATCGAGGAACCATTGCCATGGCCAATGCTGGACCGAATACCGGCGGCAGCCAGTTCTTCATCAACCTCGTGGACAACAACTACCTGGACAAGGCCCATCCCGTCTTCGGCAAGGTGGTCGAGGGCATGGATGTGGTGGACAAGATGGGAAAAGCGAAGACCAATGCTATGGACAGGCCGCTAACTGAGGTCAAGATCCTGAGCGCAAAGGTTGCCACATAAACCAACTTTTTTTATAGCCTTTGGAGCGCTACGAATAGAGATGGTCAATGATCGATAATTTTTAGAAGATAATAGTAATAGGCAAAACGTTATATCTATGGCGCTAAATATTTTATGACAAAAGGAAGATCTTTATGGTTCATGTCAACTTGGCAGTTGTAATGGGGGTGCTTATAATCCTGACAGGCATTGCCCTCGTCGGGGTCCAGGTGATGGAGAAGGGCGGAGAGATTCAGGGCCAGAGTTTCAAGCTCATAGGGGCGGAAGCCGGGACCACCAAGTTTCAGGTGGAGACCACCTTTCCGGGTGTGCCTCTGATCGCTCTTGGAATGCTGTTAGTAATAGCGGGAGCTGCTTTTTCTCGCGGATGAGCACTGGCCGTATTTTTGATATAAGTGACCCATATAGATTACCAGAACAATCCGTTTTTTCGGAATGGGCAAATGGACACCTGATGGATTCACGGAATGGGATATACCTGATTGGAGCTTGATATAACCACTATTCTTCAGGGCCGAGCGGGCAAGACATATAAATCTTGATGAAAGATGAAATGGCCATGAAGCCCAGAGAGCTCTCGAGAGAAGAATGCATCGCTCTGCTCGCCAAATGCAGGTACGGAAGGCTGGGACTGTCTCAATCCGACCAGACTTATATAATCCCCATGTCGTATGTTTATTCCCAGGGCAGGATCTTTCTCCACTCCCGGGGAAGGGGCAAGAAGCTAGAATTTGTGACCAAAAACCCCCGTGTTTGCTTTCAAATCGACACTCTTGATAAGAACAACTGGTCGAGCGTTCTGGCCTACGGCATTGCCAGGCTTTCTGATGACATAGAGGCAAAGAAGAGGATGTTTGAGGCCTTCACAGAGAAGGGGCTGGGAGGCCATGGCGGCAAGAAGTTCCAGCCAGAGGAGCTGGAGAGGATGCCACTGACTGTCTGGGAGATCAGCATCGAGGAATTGACCGGCAGAGAAGGGGTCTGGTAATGGATGCAAAGAAGATGAGACGCAAGAAAGAGAGCAGGTAGAGGTGAGAGCTGCAAATGCCCGCCGCGGTGAAGTGGACTGAGAAGTACCGGCCCGAGTCCCTTGCACAGGTCCTTGGCAACGGCAAGGCCATTGAGGATCTGAGGGCCTGGGCCGCGGCCTGGGAAAAGGGGGCACCCATCACCGGAGCTGCTATACTCTATGGTCCGGCGGGAACCGGCAAGACATCGGCAGCTCTCGCACTTGCGCGCGAATTCGACTGGGACGCAATAGAGATGAATGCCTCGGATGCGCGCACGGCAAGCATGATTCAAAAGATTGCAGGGCCGGCTTCTCAGAGCATGACATTCTCAGGAAAGCTTCGCCTCGTGATCCTGGATGAGGCTGACAATCTGCATGGCACTGCAGACCGGGGTGGAGCCGCAGCTATGCTGAAGCTGGTACGCGAGACTCGTCAGCCCGTCCTCCTGATAGCCAATGAATACTATGAGATCGAGAAGCCTTTGAGGGACGCGGCCAAGGGCATTCAGTTCCGGTCCATTCGCTCCACGACCATTGCCCAGGCCCTGAGGGGCATCTGCCAGGCAGAGGGCGTCTCCTGCGACCCTGATGCGCTGATGATGATCGCAGAGCGGGCGGGTGGCGATATGCGCTCCGGGGTCAATGATCTGCAGGCGGCCGCTGAAGGATCGAAGGAGCTGAAGCTCGATGATGTGGCCACTGCAGAGCGGGATGTCAAGTCCTCCATTTTCAAGGTCCTGGATATCATCTTCAAAGGAAGCGAAGCAAAGGTGGCCCTGCAGGCATCCTACGACCTGGATGAGAGCCCTGAGGATCTGATAAACTGGGTAGACGAGAACATGCCCCTGGCCTACGGAGGCGAGGATTTATTCCAGGGCTATGAAAGCCTTGCCAGAGCGGATATATTTCTGGGCAGGGTCAGCCGCAGGCAGAACTACGGCCTGTGGCGCTATGCAAGTTTCCTCATGACGGGAGGAGTGCAGGCATCAAAGGCGAAGCCCCGGCATGGCTATGTGGCCTTCCGGCCGCCCAGCCTGTGGCGCAGGATGGGCCAGACCCGCAAGGCACGCAGCATTCGAGATTCTGCAGCCAGGAAAATTGCAGGGCGCTGCCACGTCTCTGCCTCCTTCGCCCGTGCAGAGCTGATGGGCTTTGTAGGGCTGCTTCTCAAGGCGAAGAAGCTCGCAGCGCCGCTGGCGGCGGAGCTTGGGCTAGTGGAAGAGGAGATTGCGCTGCTATTGGGAAGCACTCCCAGCACAAAGAAGGTGCAGAGCATCTTCGAGGAGGCGCAAAAGATCCGGTCGGCTGAGGAGATTGAGGATATCGAGCTGGCATGGCACGGGACGCCGCAGCATGCGCTCTCGCACGTGCACGAGGCGAGCGTGATACCTGTGCGGGCTGATGCGGACAGCATTCCTGACGCAAAGCCCCCGGAGGCAGAGATCCACGAAGCGAAGGCTCCCGGCGCAAAGGCAGGGCTGCCGGTGCCGGAGGTTGCTAGAGCGCCTGCTGAGCCGGCTGCTGCAAAGCCGGAGGCGCGCAAGCGGGGGAGGCCGCGAAAGGCGAAGGAGGAGGAGACGAAGGCGGAACCGAGGGTGGAGACGAAGATGGAGATGGGGAAAAGGCAGAAGTCGCTGTTTGACTTTTAGGGTTTTATTCAACTCGTGCTGCCGCAGCATGTCGATATCGAAGGCGTTCTCTTGGATCTCTTCTAGTCACTTCCTATTGAACAGCCACAGTGCCCAGCCGTACTGAAAACCTCATCCGCTCTGGCACCCCTGGCTTTGGCCCATGGCACTGCAATCTCATGCAGCCCATTCCTAATCAAGGCTGCACTATGTCCACCGGGGCCTCAATCTCAAAGAGCTTTATAGTACAGAGAAAGACTATAGCCTGCGATTTTTGCCTCGGAATAGCTACGGTTTGTGTCAATACTCGTATCCATTTCTCGGTTTGCAAAGAATGGTACCGCCTATGGCATTGAGAAACTTTCTATATGATAACCCGTCAGGTATGTGTAAGATTTAAAAACAGTCCTTGCCGGAGTGTAGTTCATATGACGCCAGCCGAACTCAAGGCCAGACTCTATGAAATGATGACGCTTCCCGCTGAAACGGAATGGGTCGAATTCAAGGAAGCCAAGAATGACCACGACTTCGATGATATCGGTAAGTATTTTTCGGCATTGAGTAACGAGGCCAATTTAAGAGGGAAACCTGCTGGTTGGCTGATTTTTGGCGTAACAGATAAATTTCCTCGGCGAATCTGCGGAACTAATTATCGGCTGCAAAAACCGGGTTTGGATAGACTAAAAGAGAAAATCACCCAGCATACCAATCATCAAATCACATTTCTAGAGTGTCACGAATTTTTCGACATCCAGGGACGAGTGGTATTATTTGAAATACCTCCTGCACCAAGAGGGATCCCTACAACGTGGAATGGGATACCTTATGGACGCATCCATGACTCTCTAGGCCCACTAAGCCTTCAAGAAATCGAACAGATTCGTAGACAAGGCACGCCTGAAGATTGGTCTGCCCAAATATGTGAAAGTGCGACGATCAATGATCTTGATCCCCAAGCCATAGCCTTCGCCAAGCAGGAGTACAAAAAGAAGAACCCGAAACTGGCCGCCGAAGTTGATCGATGGGATGACACTACTTTCCTAAACAAATCCAAAGTTTGCATCAAAGGAACCATCACCCGGACGGCCATAATACTCCTCGGCAGGAACGAGTCTGAGCACTTTTTGTCCCCATCTGTAGCCGGAATTACATGGGTGCTCAAAGATGCTAATGGGATGGAGAAAGATTATGAGCACTTCGGGCCACCGTTGATTCTGGCCGTAGATCAAGTATTCGCAAAGATCAGGAATCTTACTTACCGATATCTACGCAATGAGACCCTTTTTCCCACTGAAATAACACAGTACGAATCGTGGGTCATTCGTGAGGCATTGCACAATGCTATTGCGCACCAAGACTATGCGCAGGGTGGCCGCATCAACGTTATAGAGGAGTCGGATTCTCTGCTTTTCACAAATCTGGGCGAATTTCTTCCGGGGAGCGTAGAGGAGTTCATCTTTCGAGATGCGCCCCCAGAGCACTACCGGAACCAATTTTTGGCCACCGCTATGGTCAACCTAAACATGATAGATACCATTGGCAGTGGCATCAAACGGATGTTTACAATTCAACGTCGGCGGAGCTTTCCCATGCCTGAATACGACCTGAGTCAGCATGGAAGTGTAAAGGTGCGAATTATTGGTAAGGTGGTCGATGAAAAATACACACGAATGCTGATGATGAGGACCGATCTTCACTTGAAGGATGTGATAGCCCTCGACAAAGTACAGAAAGGAAAGCCCCTTAGTAAGGATGAATTCAAGTCTCTAAAAAATAAGCACCTAATCGAGGGACGACGCCCGAATCTATTCGTATCGGCAGAGGTCGCCGCTGCCACAGACACCAAAGCAGATTATATCAGAAAACGAGCATTCAACAAGAACCACTACAAAAAAATGATAGCTGATTATTTGGAAGAGTTCAATGAAGCATCCAGACAAGACATCGATGACCTACTTTTTGATAAGATCTCAGATGCCCTTACCGATGCGCAGAAGAAAACCTCAATAACAAATTTACTTCAGGAATTGCGACGAGATGGGGTCATAAAGCCGCTGGGTACAACACGACATGCAAAATGGGTTATGTCTAAATAGTCATCGAAATTTGTGATTTAGATATAGATTTATGTTTAGATGTCAATTCTTTTCTTAGCAAAACCAACTACTGTAAACGCTTTTGCCTCAAATATAGACAGGCCAACACAATCGTGGCTCTTCTCCCGTATCCCATCTCGAAAGAGAACGGCACGGGCGGAATGAAAGATCGCCAGATATGCCGAAGAAAGCGCGGACCTATATGCCTCCGCGTCCAGGTTCTTTCTAGCCTCATAGAGCCAGTCTCTTGCCTGGAGCAGAGACTGCTCGCTTTTGGTCCGAGAGGGCTCCACCTTTCGCAGTAGGCCGCGCAGAAAGCAATCATCGATATTCTTCAAATGGCTCACCGTTCAATATCATTGAACTCATGACCAGGGAGTTGTAGAAGGCGGATCCTCTATCTTGAGCCTCTCACGCTTTTCGGGCATCAGCACCAGTAGATTAGCTTCGCTGTCCGCCTGGTGGCTCAAATCCTTCTGCAGCTTCGCCAACTCGTTCTCTGGAGGCAGGCTATCTGCCCTTATCCAGACATCAAGATCGCTGTCCTGGTGATTCGTGCCCCAAGCCCAGCCCCCATAAAGGCCCAAGACCCTAGCAGAGCGCAGGCTCAGAGCCGGAACATCAAATCTCTCCAGGCTGAGCAAGAGTTTGATGGCCCGAGAATGAGCGCCATCCAGCAGCGAATACTTGCCACCATCTCCTTGCAGCAGCCCGGGCTCCTCCAGGTAGCGCAGACAGCGAGAGACCTGTCCTTTGGTGACGCCTCTGGACCTGGAAAACCTCAGCCACATTGAAGGGGTATTGTAACATCACATAGCGCAGGACCCTGGCTCGCTCCTCAGTCTTGAACAGCTCTGTGAGCATACGCAAAATTATGTTTACGTGCTATAATCATTTTGTTCATAGATCGAAAACAATTTGTTTACAGGATGTAAACGCAGGCATGCAGTCGTCGATCGTGCTTCTTATTAACTTGAAGCTCAAGGGGGCAGCTCCACAAAATCACCTTCATCGGCAATCTGCTTCAGGTGTTCAATCAAGCGAGCCTTCTTCTCTCTTTCAATCATCTCTTCCGGGAGCTGGCTAAAGGTCTCTCCCGGCCTCCTCAGATCAGATAGCTCCGTCCAAACGGACTCGGTCACAGCCACGCGTTTCATTGCAGGCATGATGACCCTGTAAAGAATAGTAGAGCAAATATCTCTTTCGGAGAGCCTGAACTACTCGGCTGCACCGATATTCATCCTCTACGCAATCGCCTTAAGCCCCTGGGCCGCAGATTTTCTGCGGCACGTTCCTAGGTTCGGCCCCCAGAGTCCGCGTGGCGAAATCCTACGCTCGCTGGAGGGCGCCTGCCGGGACGACCAAGCTGGCCCTTTTCTCTTATTTAAACGGAGCCCTTCTTTCGGAAATCAATGACAACATTATGCCTGTGGGGGGCATAGCTTCTTACAATCCCCTGGTAGACGACCTCGACCGAGGCCCCAATTCGCTCTGCTGCAGATTCAATCGTTTTCCAATCCCGATAGAGATCGTCTTCGGGAGCTATGCAGTAGTAATGAATGACTCCGCCGGGCTTTGCAGCTCTCAGGGCTGAATCGAGGAACTCGGAGGCGCTGTGAGGAAGATTCATGATCACATGATCCGCGCTATTTTCGTAGCTCAGAGCGAGCTCTCTCGCGTCCCCTTCCAGGATCTCGATATCCAGAACCTTATTCCGAATGGCATTCTCACGCAGGCACTTAACTGCAACCGGGTTCTTGTCAATTGCCACCACCCGCGCCCCGCGCTTTGCCATCAAGAGGGCAAAAGGCCCAACGCCCGCAAACATGTCAAGCACCATCTGGCCGGGACGGGTCTGATCAGCGACACGCTTTCTCTCCGTTCCCAGGCGCTCCGTGAAGTAGGCGCCCTCCAGATCCACCAGGTAGCATAGCCCGTGCTCCCTGTGAACGGTTACCGTGCGTCTGTCTCCCGCCACATGCCTGAAGCGGCGGGTTCTATACTCTCCCTCCACATCAGAGATTGGTGCGATGACGGTGCGAATGCCCTTGCAGGTGGCCATCAGCGCCGAGGCGATCCTCTCGGCATCATTCCCCTCATCCTCTATCATGGCAATGTCTCCCACTACCTCGAAGCTGGGCCGAAAGCCCAGCAGCTCCTCTGGTGTCGTCTGATGCTCCTCGGCTGGAAAGTCCAGTTCTATCCACTGAAATGAGGCGACCTTTGATAGAGCCTCATCCGCCTCATCATTTCTTTCCAGAGCAGGCAGATAGACATAGGTCTCATCCGAGCATATCTTGCGGCTGCGGTCGAAGAGACCACTTTCCACAAGAGACTTGCGCAGCCTTTCACCGTGCTTTCTTTCCACCCTCAGGCCCAGAGATTTGTCCGGCATCGATCTGCATGAATGAAAATGATCCATTATATGCCTATCCTGCCGTGTCGACCAAAATATGAACTGATTTATATGCCATGAACAGAGGACGAAACCATAATGACCAGGCATAATGACAAAGATGATGTCATAACGGCTTCCGAGATATCCCAATATGCATACTGCCCAGTCTCCTGGTACCTGAAAAGAAACGGTTGCCCGCCGGATTCCTCCCATATGGCAAGGGGCATTCATGCGCATCAGGAGATCGGAAAGGGAATCAATCGTGTTCAGCAGCAGGAGAGGCGCTCGAAGCTGCTTTCTCTTGGAGAGTATTCTCTCCTTATCATGGCACTATTGCTAATCTGGTGGTCCTTACGGTTCCAATTCTGATTTTGCTGCTGACCTTGCTCCTGTTAATGGCATTGCTGCTTCATTTTTTGTCTGGCAGGATGACAGAGTCTGCCAGATCGATTCGAAAAAAATATGGAATTCCAGAGGGAAATATCATCTACTCTGACCTTGACAGGCCAGCTAAGGCGCTCTATTCCAGGAAACACGGGATCTCCGGCAAGCCCGATTACATTGTCAAAGATGATAAGCACAGGAGCATGATTCCGGTTGAGGTCAAAAGCGGCCGGTCGAAAGAGCCTCACAGAAACCACATTCTTCAACTGGCAGCATACTGCCTTCTGGTTGAAGAGACCACTCGCAAGTCCGTGCCATACGGGATAATAGTATATGCAGATGGAGTGCAGCATAAGATCCATTTTGACAGGGCCCTGCGCTCCGATCTGCTCAGAGCTGTGTCTGAGATGAGATCCTCCTTGAAGTCAGGATGTCCGAGAAGAGATCACAACCACCAGGGCAAATGCAGATTCTGCTCCATGAATCATTGCTGCAGCCATAGCCTGGCAAATTAGATCAAAGGGGGCTTAAGGTCCAGGCAGGTGGGCTAAATCAGAGAGATGAACTTTCCGACCTAGGGCAACCTTCTCTCCAGCTGCATTCTAATATACAGTCACTCTCTTGACGCCCTCGATCTCCGTGAGCAGCCTTACCAGATCGCCGGGAATCTTTCCTTCCGTGATAATCGTAAGCTTCGGGCTCTCAACAAAAAAGGGATCATCTGATATGGCCTGGCGAATGGAGAGGCCGTTCCTGGCCACGGCGCTTGCCACATCGCCCAGCAAGCCTGTCTTAACAGCATTCACCGGCGTTATCTCAATTACGCCCAGCCCCAAAATGGGCGCCACCTCTCCCAGAAATGTCATGGAGCGAACATTTTTAAAAACCTTCCAGAGCGCCTCATCCTCGCGAATGGCCTGCGCAGTGGTATCCACCACCCGTCGGTCCACATTCAGCTCTTTGGCGATCTGGGCATGGGGAATCTCGATCTCGCCTGAGACCACCCGCCCGCGATCACTGACCTGGAAGCCCCTCTGCAGTATGAGGCGTATGACCTTCTCCTGAGCCGGGTACCTCTTGAACTTGTTTAAGATCTCCTGCCACATGGTGCGTCCTCTAATACACTCACTTAAAAGTACAAAAGGGCTTCCTTTGAAGCATTATAGTCCAATTCCAGGGAAAAATCCCAAAAATCGATCATCTGAGGAAGGGATCATCTCAGGAGAACATCTCTTTTGGAGGCTGCCGGTACTCCTTTCTGGCCATTGGAATGGTCTCTTCCAGATGCCTCTGGGTGATGGCGCACTCCTCCATGATGGCATGGTGAAGTGCGGCCTTGAGAACCTTCTCGACCAGGTCACGCCCTGAGAAGCCTTCTGTGAGCCTTGCAATCTCCCTGAGGTTCACGCTCTCCATCTTTTCAGGCAAAGTGGCGGCATTCTTCTCCAAAAGTTTGAGCCGCTCATCGAGCCCGGGCAGCTTAAACTCGATCTCCTCCTCGAATCTTGAGCGCACCGAGGCATCCAGAACCTCAATCTGGTTGGTGGCCGCAATTGTGCAGACTCCTTTGCGGTTTGAGATGCCGTCCATTTCCGTCAGCAGCGAGTTTACGATCTCCGAGACGTCTCCCCTCAAATCCTGGTATCTCCTGTCGAGGGCAATAGCGTCCAGCTCATCGATGAAGATAATGCAGGGTGCATTCTCCTCTGCCTTCTCATAGAGACTGTGAATCTGCCGTGCGCCCTCTCCCACAAACTCGCCTATGAGGCTGGTGGACTTCACTGGCAGCATGGGAACCCCGGCTTCGGCTGAGAGGGCCTTGGCGATCATGGTCTTGCCTGTGCCTGACACCCCGTAAAACACGAAATTGCGCGGAGCCCAGCGGCCGAACTTATCGGGGTCTTGCAGGAATTTCTCCACGATCTTGACCTTGCGCTTGGCCATTTCCTGGCCTATGACATCCTCAAAGCGAACGTCATATAGCACCTTGTTCTTTGGCTCTACCTTCTGCTCCACCTTGATGGTCGTCTCTGAGCCCACCACAGAGAATTTGGGATAGACCCGCACCACCTGGAAGGCATAATCGGGATAAAGCCTATGGTCAAATAAATAGTGCCCTGGCCGCAGCGATTCCCCGTACCACTGTTCCTTGGCATAAAGCTCGAATAGCCTGGCATCGGAGACCACCGGCGTTTCCTGGAATGCGCTCTTTAAGGCGTATCCTGCAGGCCGCAGGAGCAAGAATCGCGCACCCATGGCCCTTCTTCGCTCTGGCTTTCCGCTTATGGTTTTGGACTGGCTCTTCTGGACTGATCGCACAAATGATTCTTGCTAGCGAAGATAGTTAAATCTACTGCATGGGTGACTGGCCCTTGGTCGATTTTTTGAGGCAAATCGAGAGCATTGCAGGGATAGAAATAATCCCAAAACGAGATGCGGGGCAAGGTGGCCCGGATCCAAAAGCTATGGGTTCCGATAGTAATTAATATTACCTCCTACAAGCAGTTAGCCAAATACATGTTGTAGGAGGATTATTATGGCAGGTGGAAATGGGCTGGCAATTGGTTTAATGGTTATCGGTTTCGTAATACTATTTCTGGTGCCCCTGGCCTTCCTGACGAGCCTGTTTTAGGCTCGGGAAGGTGGATTGGGCCGCCTTTTTATTTCGTATGTTCAATGTTTTTAGCATGGGTTTTATTGAGACTATATCCATCTGCTCATCTTTTACCTTTTCTTACATCAACAATAAATCTTTATAGACGCGAGCCAACATAATTTAGTGGAAATGAAAGGTTTCGGCCAGAATGGCTATGGTGGAGGTTGGATTGAGGGTTTTCTTCATCCTTATATTAATATTATTGATTTTGGTTCCTCCAGCCTGCCGTGCCACCGAGGAGAACGATCTATGGCTTCTTCTCTCCAGCTATGAGGATATCGGCATTACGGCCAATGATCTGGCATTTTTTCTGGTGACGCATGGATATAACGCCGAGCCGGTGAAGGATTATGTAGAGGTCACGCTAAAAGATGGCAAAAAGGTTTATCTCACGCCCAATGGAGCCTCTCCAAGGCTTGCAGACCTGTGGATGACGCCCCCTACAACCAAGACGGGACCCGTCAAGGTGATATCAAGTGATGCTATCAAAATCAATGCCACTTATAATGAGTCGAAAAATGCAGACTTCATCAAGGCCATCAACAGGTATGCCATCTTCCCCTTGACTCCACTGGGAATGTGTTACGATGGATCTCAGAAGGCATACAGCACATATACCGGATTTGGATACCATGTGATATATATGTACGACCCCAGTGGATTTGCATTCCAGGGGCACCTCTGGGTTGCAGTGGAAGACAAAGACCATGAGGGGAAATATCTTGCCGTGGACAGCTATTATGGCGTTATGACTGAAGAAGAGTACTACAAAGCGCCCTACAGCTTTGCAGACTTCAAGTATCTTGATTCCATAAATCCAAAATGGAGGATGGCATAGCTCATTAAAACTTCGGAGGCTTTTATGCTTTTGAAAATTAAAGGATTTATCAAAGTTGTGGGAATCGCTCAATTCGCTCTGGTATTAAGCGCATCCATGCTCTTCATCGGGATTGGCGTATCTTCAAGCCCTGAAAAATCAGCGGGTGGGGGCTACGAGATGCATGACGGCATAGATCTGGCCAATTCCAATTTCAAGGATGCGAATTTGAAAGGAGTTCATCTCAATCGTTCAGACATAAGCGATTCGGATTTACGGGGTGTCGATCTCTCAACATCCTTCCTGTCCTCGGCATATCTTGAGAATAGCAGTCTTGATGATGCCATCCTGACCGATTCGGACCTGATTGGGGCGGATCTATTTCGTGCCAGTGCTCCGGAGGCAAATTTCTCAGGCTCCAGAATGCAGAGAGCATGCTTACAGGAGGCGAATCTGTCAAACAGCAAGTTTGCCGGCTCACTTCTCGTGGGGGCGAACCTGATGGGTTCAAATCTGAGTGGCGCGGACCTATCGGGGGCTGATCTTCAGGAGGCCCGGCTCTGCGGTGCCAATCTTGCCGGAGCTGTTCTGAAGGGTGCGAACATGGAGGGCGCCAATCTGACTGGCTGCAATCTACGCGGTGCAGATATGAGCCGGGCGTTACTATCCGAATCGCGCATGCCCGGAGCGGATCTGGTGGAGGCCATCCTCGTTGATGCTGACCTGACCAGCGCCAATATGGACTCTGTAAATCTGACCAACGCAGATTTGACCGGTGCAAGGATATTTTCCACCAATCTGATGAATGCCTGCATGAGTGGCATTTCGATGCAGGGTGCAACGCTCATTGCAGCCCGCCTGAGCTTTGCAGATCTCAGGGGAAGCCGGATGGCCAGGTGTCAGTTCTCCCGAGCTGAGCTTTTTGAAACGAACCTGAGTGATTCCGACCTGAGCGGCTCGGATTTTACCAGGGCTTATATGATGAGCTCCAACCTCAGCCGGGCTCGTCTGAAAGACGCTGATCTGGCCTATGCCGACCTGACGGGAGCCAATTTGTCCGGAGCCGTATTGGTCGGCGCAAAGATTCCGCGCGTGGACCTGACGAGGACCAACCTATCCGGGGCTGATTTGACAGGGATCGCGATCGAGTTCAACGAGATCGTGGGCACCAATATGAATGGTGCAAAATTGTTGCATGCATCACTATCCCGAGTTGCTCTGCGGGATGTGGACCTCTCCGGCGCGAACCTGGAGGATGCCAAAATCTCGACATCCCTTATGGAGAGGCTGAACTTCTCGGGAGCGGATATGAGAGACGCAAGTTTTGAGGTGCTGTATATAACCGATTCCGATCTGCGAGGATCCAATCTGATGGGAATAAAATGCGATGCATTCACAATCCATTATCTCTCCGCTGCAAAACTTGAAGGAGCTTTGATGAAGGACGAGCTTCGTGCCAGCC
>CABMDX010000030.1 GCA_902385025.1 uncultured archaeon
AATGCAGTTCTGGGGCTCCCCATAACCCTGAACAAATCCGAGAATCCGTTCCTTTCAATGATACTGCCGATAGCGGCCTTGATCGAGGCTGCCGGAGCTTCTATTATTCTTATCCGCAAAAGGCAAGAGAGCCTCCGCACCAGAAGGAGAAGATGGCATTGAGAAGAGAAATGGCAGTCGTGGCCAATGGCATCTATAAAAGCTACAAGAGCTTCTTTGGCCCTGAGGTTTCCGCTCTCAGGGACATTTCCCTGGAAATCGTGGAGGGTGAGATCTTCGGCCTCCTGGGTCCCAACGGCTCGGGAATGACACCGCTGAATTCCATATTCTCCACCCTGATTTATCCCGAGAGAGGCGGCCTCTTCATTCTGGGCCTGGATGCTCATCGTGACAGAGACAAGATACGCAAATTGATAAACATCGCGACTGCAAAATCCAACTTCCCCTGGAGCCTGACGGTGCAGGAAAATCTGCGCCATTATGGCATGCTCTACGGCCTTTATGGCAAGGATCTCAAAAGGGCAATCGGGGACCAGATAGCCGCCTTCGAACTGGAGGAGTTCCGGGATCTGAAGTTCGAGGATCTCTCCACCGCGCTTAAGCAGCGTCTATGCCTCGCCAAGTCCATGCTAAATAGCCCTCGCCTGCTCCTCCTTGACGAGCCCACAACCGGCCTGGACCCCGATATCTCCATGAAGACGAGGCAGCTTATCAAAAGGATTCACGAGGAAGAGGGTATGACCGTGGTCTTATGCACTCATTACATGCCCGAGGCTGAGACGCTCTGCGATCGGATAGCTTTCCTGCGAAAAGGCAGTATCGTGGCCCTTGACACACCCCAGAGCCTCAAAAACCAGTTGAATCTGGGAGAGAATATGGTGGTGAAATATGACGGCATGATTGATATTCAGGAATTGAAGGCACTGCCGGGGGTTCTCGCAGTGAAACCACGCAACGGAGCTGTGGAGATCATCTTTGACCGGAGCGCTCAGAATTTAGATGGAATCATCAAGCTCTTTTCGCCTGCCAGAATCCAGGACATAGACATAAAAGAACCTGATTTGGAGGATGTCTTCCTTGAGCTGGCAAGGTGAACTGAATAAGTATCTGGCTTCGGCCTATAAGAACTGGATCATATCCAAGAGGAATGTCTTCACTCTCTTCGAGCTATTCTTCTGGCCAATGATCAGCCTGCTCTCCATAGGCCTTCTAACAAGATTCCTGAAAGTGGATGAGTCCATGGTCTCCTTTCTGCTGGTCGGCGCCATCGCCCTCACCATTTTGCAGGTGGCGCAAATCGATGTGGCCTATGTTCTCCTTTTCGACATGTGGTCGAAGAGCATAAAGAATACCTTTATCGCCCCGGTGAATGCCTATCATCTGGTCTATGGTGCTCTTCTCTTCGGCATCATGAGGGGCAGTGTCGTGTTTCTCATACTTGTGAGCGTAAGCCGCTACCTCTTTGGCTTTGATTTCTTGAAAGGGGGAATACTGCCGGTGCTGGTATTCCTCGCGGGCATCTATGCCATGGCTGCGGTCATCGGCATCATTGTATGCATATCGATTCTCACCTTCGGCCAGAAGGCGGATGTAGCGGCCTGGAGCTTGAGCGGCCTGATCCTTCTCGTCAGCGGAATTTACTAGCCGGCGGAGGTTCTGCCATCCGTTCTGCAGGCTCTCGCACGCATCATCCCCCTGACATATTTTCTGGAATACTACAGGTCAATATTTATCCCCGGGCCGCACAACTTAGCTCTTGGAGCAGCTCTTGCAGCGTTATATCTGGACGCGAGCCTGATACTATTTAACAGTGCCATCGAGAGGGCCAGAAGAACAGGCATACTGCTGCGTCTGTCCGAATAGAGCAGAGGCTAAAAGAGAGATCACTGGAAAATACGAAATATCGAAGATACGAATGGGCGTTTTGTGAGGCATCAATGGTAATACAAGGCATGATGGGCAGAGTTTTGGTGGGAGATACAGAGCCCGTGAGGATAATGGGAATCATCAACCTCAGCCGGGAGTCGTTTTATAAGGGCTCTGTGGCTCTGCCAGGCGAGGCACTCTCCCTGGCTGAGGCCATGCAAAAAGAGGGCGCGGATCTTATCGACCTTGGCGCCGTCTCCACTGCACCGGGCTCTCCTCCCATAAGCGAGTCGCAGGAGCGAGAGAGGCTTTTTCCTGCCTTAAAGGAGATCCGAGATAACCTGTCCATTGAGGTTTCCATAGATACGCAGAGGGCAAGCATTGCCGCTTTGGCTCTTTCTTATGGCTGCGCCTGTATAAACGATGTCTCGGGCCTCCGAGATCCCATGATGGCAAAGACTGTGGCGGAATATGATGCCTCTTTGATTATCATGGCCTCAAACAAAGTGGCGGGCGATCTTCTCAGATTGGATCAGATAATTCCTCTGCTCGGAGACCGGATCAGAGCTGCATCCCTGGCTGGAGTGTCGATGCAAAAGATCACAGTGGATCCCGGTATCGGCAAATGGATCCGGGAGAAGACACCGGAACATGATCTGGCCATTCTGGATGGCTACCGCCGCCTGCGCACTCTTAACCGCCCGGTGCTGGCAGCTCTTTCCAGAAAATCATTTATCGGAGAGTGTCTCAGTCAGCCAGATCACTTCCAGAGATTGGCAGGAACGCTCGCTGCCACGGCCATAGCTGTTTACCTGGGATCGCACATCGTCCGCACGCATGACGTACTGGCAAGCCTCGATACCATTAGATTGGCTGAGGCCATAAGAGGAAGAGAGGCAAGTGCCGCAGATGAGGAAATAAGCGCGGAGATCCTGGGCAGCCTGGGACACGCGGATGATATGGCAGAAACCTTCAAGCGCACACAGGTCGATGAGGGTGGAATAGGAATACTGTGCAAGAAATGCTCATTTAGGGTCATTGCCTTGCACGGCCTGTCCTCAATGGAAGCCCTGGTGATAAAGCAGGAGATGCTGGCCCGCGGAGGGGATGCTGCCATTCCGAAGCTCGCACTGCGCTGCGATCCCCGGCCGGAAGAGGTTATAATCTTCGGAACGCTCTCACAGATCAGCAGCCTGATTAAGAACCTGAAGGGGCAGCCTTTCCGGCTCTCTCAGGTAGCAGGGTGCATCAAAGACGCTCTTGGGCAAGTGGATAGCCCCATGCGCTACAGGTGAGTTTCTTGCAGGTTTTAGGCATAAAGACGGATCTTGTATTGGTAGGCGACGACCTGGTGACGTTTCTTGAAAAAGGCATGGCCAAAGCCTCCCTGGCCCTGCAGGATGGAGACATCCTTGTGGTCTCAGAGAGCACTGTCGCCACCGCCGAGGGACGCGTGGTAAAGCTTGAAAGCGTCATTCCGGGCGAGCTGGCTATGGCTCTTGGCAAGAAATACAGCAAGGATCCCCATGAGATGGAGCTTATACTTCGCGAATCGGATGAGATCCTGGGCGGAATTCCGGGAGTGGTTTTGACCCTTAATAACGGATTTCTTTATCCCAATGCTGGGATCGATAACTCCAATGCGCCCCCTGGATCCGTGGTCCTCTTTCCTGCGGATGCCAACAGGTCTGCAGCCGAGATTCGCAGACGCATGGGAAAAGAGAAGAGGATCGGGGTCATAATAGGCGACAGTCGGACTCATCCCCTGCGGCTGGGATGCGTGGGAGTTGCCCTTGGATGCGCGGGCCTGGAGCCTGTGGTCGATGCCCGCGGCCAGAAGGATTTATTCGGCAGGGAGCTGAAGATCACCAGAAAAGCTGTGGCCGACAATCTGGTATCGGCTGCACAGCTTGTTATGGGAGAGGGCGATGAGGGCATTCCTGCGGCGATAATCCGGGATTCGCCTGTTCCCATCCAGGAGGTGGAGGGCGAGATACCAACCATTCCTCCCCAGGAGTGCATGTACATTGGCGCTCTGCGCTCCGGCCCCAGACCCTACACAGGGGGATATGACGCATTGGTAGAGCAGGCGAAGGCCGCAATGCAAAATGCTTATGCCCCGTACTCCGGATTCAAGGTGGGCGCAGCGCTCCTCTCCAAGAGCGGGCGCATCTACTCCGCCTGCAATATGGAGAATGCCTCCTCGGGCGCAGACATTTGCGCAGAGAGGGCGGCCATCGCAAAAGCCATTGCGTGCGGGGAGCGCAATTTTGAGGCGATTGCCATTGCAGGAAATACGCCTGAACCCTTGTCGCCCTGTGGAATATGCCGTC
>CABMDX010000031.1 GCA_902385025.1 uncultured archaeon
GGATGCATCCCTGGAAGACATCTTCGTCATGAAGATGATCGCCAATCGGCCAGGGGATGCCAAAGACTGCGCCGCTCTTTTCTCTGCCGTCCTCGACTATGATTCCTTTGACTTTTATCTCAAGTCGCTTCACGCCTTTAGTTCGCTCCTCCTCCAGCCACTCCTTTGCCCATTGCTCCATATCCCTAAGTGGGGCGACTATATCTATATATTTTTATTGTTTAAAGACAATGCAGCAGGGTTGATAATAATATTCTGTATTCCCTACCTAATGGGAGTTAAGGTTCAAACAAACGCTGCATTGCTCATTTCTAACTGAGATTGCTTTTAACATTTCCAATTAAGGGTCTTATGTCTTCTTTGGTGAGGATCGCACATCCAAGCGCCAAAAGTATATTCTGAATGTATAGCAAAGAACCCAAGAGCCAGGATAATGAGGTGCTATAATGATTCTCAAAGCTGTGCTGTTGGGTTTGGAGATGGGCGGCAAAGCGGTCGCCATAATGAATTCTCAAGACGCGAAGCGATTAGGTGTTCTGGGCCAGGCTAGAATCATGATCCGGGCTGGAAAGGCGGAACATACTGCGATAGTTGATACCTCCACAGATCTCTTGCAGCCAGGTCATATCGGTGTCTGCAAAAAAGTCTGGATTGGCCTCGGTCTGATGGAAGGCCTGGATGTCGAAGTTGATATAGCCCCATTTCCCGCCTCACTCCTTTTCATAAGGAACAAGTTGAGAGGAAGAAAGCTGGTGCATGATGAGATATTGGAAATAGTGGAGGATACGATCGCAGAAAGGCTGAGCGATGTGGAGATCAGCGCCTTCGTGACTGCCCTGCACAACTTCGGCCTCGATCTGGACGAGGCCACAAACCTTTCCCTGGCAATGGTCAAGACTGGCAGCACAATGAAGCTGGACAGGCAGCCAATAGTCGATAAACATTCCATAGGGGGAGTTCCCGGAGACAAGACAACACTGCTGGTGGTCCCAATTATTGCTGCCTGCGGGCTAACGATACCCAAATCCTCTTCCAGGGCAATCACCTCCCCGGCCGGAACCGCTGACCGGGCACAGGTACTGATGCCCGTCAGCCTGGATGTTGCAGAGATGCAGGAGGCAGTGGAGAAAACCAACGGCTGCATAGTATGGGGAGGTTCTGTTAGCCTATCGCCTGCCGACGATATATTTGTCAAGATCGAGTATCCTCTATCTATTGATCCTTTGCTGCTGCCATCCATCATGAGCAAGAAAAAAGCTGTGGGCGCAAATATCCTGGTTGTCGACATTCCCTGCGGCAGGGGCGCCAAGGTGAAAACGATAGGGGACGCCGATTTATTGGCTAAGGATTTCATGGAGATTGGAAGGCGCCTGGGAATGCAGGTACGATGTGCAGTCACATATGGCGAGCAACCCATAGGCTATGCCATAGGTCCTTCCTTGGAGGCAAGGGAGGCCCTGAATGCTCTAATGAGCCATGGAGATTCTTCAGACATAGTTGAGAAGGCAACTGCCATTGCTGGAATTATCCTGGAGATGGCTGGGAAGAGCGATGGGAAGAGACTTGCCACAGAGGCCATCAGATCTGGAAAAGCTGAGAGCAAATTGAGAGAAATAATTGCAGCGCAGGGCGGAAATCCAGGGATAAATCCGGATGATATCGCTATTGGTGATAAGCATTTCACAGTTCGATCTGGCAGATCCGGAAATCTGCTATGGATTAATAATGCGTCAGTGGACAATCTGGCAAGATTTTTAGGATGCCCAGGTGACCCGTCCGCTGGAATTCTCCTCCACAAGAAGCTTGGGGATGTCGTAAATAAAGACGAACCACTATTCACCATCTATGCAGAAAGAAGCGCCAATCTTAAACGCGCTATTGACAATTTGGAGGATTTCGAGATCATGGGCATTGGTGATAGGATGGAGATGCTGATTCATGAGGTCAAAGAAAGACCAGTCACAGAGAAATCCATCGCACTGGATAGGTAAAACGTCCTTCATGTGGCATGACTATAGATAGCCCTCGCAGGTATGCGAAATTGATGAGCATGCTGCTGTAAGACCTTGTCAAGGTCATCAAGATATCTACATAAAATGCACCATGAATTCACCGGTTGCGAGCATAAGTGGCCTGCAGGAAATGGCGAAAAGCAAGAATTATGCCCGAAATCCTCAAATTAAACGGGATGCATATCGAGAGTGATTAGCATGAAAGCAATAGGGATCGTTGGAAGTCCAAGAAAGAACGGAAATGTTGATAAATTGGTTCAAACCGTGTTGGATGGAGCCAGGGATGCAGGTTTTCAGATCACGAAATATTACCTCAATGAGATGGAGTATTCGGGCTGTCAAGCTTGCGGCTTCTGCAAGAGCCATGATCACTGCCAGCTGGACGATGATGTCTCAAAGCTGCTAAGAGATATGGCTGAGGCCGATGCAGTAATTTTCGGATCACCAATATATTTCTGCCTATTCACCGGGCAATTCAAGCTCATGGAAGATAGGATGTATTCATTAATTGATGCGGGATTCAACACTCGCCTGAGGCCCGGAAAGAAAGCTATAATCGTAACAAGTCAAGGTAACCCAGAAATGGAAGCAGTTGAAAAAGCAGCTACGGATTTTGCCGGGATATTGAAATTCCTCGGATTTTCTGTCACAGAGATCATTCGCATGACTAACGGCGGTGCACCGGACGCCGTCCTGGAAAGAACAGATCTCTTGGATAAGGCGAGGTCCGCCGGATTGGCTCTTGAACGATCGGGATAGCACTATCCCTTTTTGGCGGAGGCTCCTGGATGTCTTAGCCAGCGGCAGCTCCTTGCTAGCAAGAAATATATTTGGGATAAGGCACTATAATAATTTATGAATTGGGACCGGCATTCTGCGGTCTGAGCAATATGCCGGCCCCCTGTGCAAGAAACAAGAGGTGCAGTCTTATGGATGGGAGGGTAGTCTATTTCGAAGATGGCGGTGCGGAAAACACTGAGGCCACACTTAAGCTGGTTAAAGAAAGATTGAGCCATAAGGATATAAAGAAAATAGTGCTTGCTTCCACCACCGGTGCCACGGCCAGAAAGGCCTTGGATTTCTTTAAGGATCAAGGAGTCAAATTGATTGTAGTACCTCATCAATTCGATTTTCATAGAGAGAAAAATGCCTTTTCGCCTGAAGTGGCCAAAGCCATGAGGGAATCAGGACACGATGTGCATTTTGGTACTATGCTTTTCCATACTGACGATTTTTATGGTTCAAACAACGCCACCACTATGGCAAACCTCCTTCGCTGCTTCTGTCAGGGGGTCAAGGTATGTTTTGAAATAGTCCTTATGGCTACTGACGCAGGCCTCGTGACAGGCGGCGAAAGAGTAATAGCAATAGCGGGTACTGGTTCCGGTTCAGATACCGCTCTAGTGATGCAGGCAGCCTCGACGCAACACCTTAGGAGATTAAGGATCAATGAGATTATTTGCAAGCCCCTTAATCCTTTGAACATCGATGAGCTGAGAGAGAGCATGACTCGAAAAGTGAGCTGAAATCGGGGCGCACTCATGAGCGATGAAGAAACAGAGCAGACAATCCAGGAAGAAGACGAGCATGGCAATATTCTCATCTATGCTGTCTGGTCAAAAAAGAATGCTCCAAAGGATAAGCAGGATAAGTGGGAAGTTCCGATTTATCTCTGAAATTTCTTGAAATGGATTTATAATATGCAAAAGCATGAAACTTGAAATCCAATAGACTGTTGTCGCCATTAAATTGGCAGGCATGTTGATCAAGATCGCTCTCTGTATGCTATGATCTGCCCTTTGTCCTGGCAAAGAGTCTCCCATAAAGCCAGGAGCAGACTGATAATATATGAAAAGGTTAAAGGATGAATCAAAACGCGACTGATGTGCTTGTTCGGGAAATTATGCTGGATTTTGCCCGTCTGACTGGGTTTGCACCAGAAGATACATATCCCCGACGCTATCTCTGGACGGATGCTTTCGCAGTATGCAACTTTCTCGAACTCCTTAATCGAACAGGTGATGAAACCTATCGGGACCTGAGTTTGCGCCTCATCGATCAGGTACATCTTATCCTCGGACGGCATCGAGATGATGACCCGAGATGCGGGTGGATCGGCGGTCTAGATGAGCAGGAGGGAAAGCAGCATCCGACTATGAGGGGCCTTCGGATTGGAAAGAAGTTGAACGAACGCAAACCCAATGAGCCGCCTGATGAGCGCCTGGAATGGGACCAAGATGGACAGTACTACCATTACCTGACGAAGTGGATGCACGCGCTCAACTGTGCAAGCCAGATCACCGGAGATCCCATCGATATCAGATGGGCAATTGAGCTCGCAAAAGCTATCCATGCCAGGTTCAGTTATAAACCTCCTTTTGGCGGCCATAAGAGGATGTACTGGAAGATGAGCATTGATCTCACATACCCCCTGGTCACGTCAATGGGCCAGCACGATCCACTTGATGGCTTCGTCACATATTGTGAGCTTCAGGCAACAGCACCAGACTTTTTCGGGAATTCATCGCCATTCGACCTCAAACATGAGATCTCCGAAATGGCTGAAATTTGCAGGGGCATTCGCTTTGCAACGGATGATCCACTCGGCATCGGGGGTCTTCTCTTCGATGCCTCAACAATTGCGCAATTGATGATAATGCGTGAACTAAAGGACTCTGGCCTGCTGGA
>CABMDX010000032.1 GCA_902385025.1 uncultured archaeon
CTACGCTGCCCTGAAATCTGGCGGCATAATCATGCAAAAGGACGACGACTTCTTCGCAGTCAGGCTCAGATTGCCGGGGGGATGCATTTCTTCCGACCGGCTTTTGAGTGTTGCCGCGGTGGCAAAGAAATACGGCCGGGGCCTGGTTCGCCTCACAGTCAGGCAAGGATTGGAGATACCTTGGATAGAGTTCAATAAGATCGAAGCTGCCAGAAGGGATCTGGAAGAGGCCGACCTAACCTTGGGTGCCTGCGGCCCCCGCTTCAGGGCGGTGACGGCCTGTCCCGGTTCCTCTATCTGCAGGCAAGGTATTGTGGACAGCCAGAACATTGCCCTTAAAATAGACCGGAAATTCGGCGGCGAGCTTTTGCCTCATAAATTCAAAGCCACCGTCTCCGGCTGCCCAAATGGATGTTCCAGACCTTTGGAAAACGAGATTGGTCTATGCGGTATCGTGCAACCAAAGCTTGATGCCGAGGCGTGTATCAGCTGCAATTTATGCGCTGATATCTGCAAGGAGAAGGCTTTGTCCTTACAGGATGGTAAGCCGGTGCATGATTTGAACCGTTGCGTGCACTGCGGAGACTGCATTCAGAGCTGCCCGACAGATGCCTGGAAGGCAGAGAAGATAGGCTATGCCGTCTTTGCTGGTGGAAAGATGGGAAGACACCCAAAGCTTGGAGAAAAGATTGCAGACTTTGTGAACGAAGAGCAAGTATTGGAGATAATTTCGCGCTCTCTGGACTTATACTTTAAGCATGGCAATAAAAGAGAGCGATTCAGCGATTTGATAGATCGTGTCGGGGTGGAAAGGTTCAAATCTGCGGTTCTTGAGCATGAGGCATCTTATAGGAGCGGTCTGTGACAAGGAAGTTCACTGATGATCAGATCAAACGCTACTCGCGCCAAATCATTCTGCCTGAAGTCGGAGGCACTGGGCAGCGCAAGCTCTTGAACTCAAAGGTTCTGGTCCTTGGCGCAGGAGGGCTCGGATCGGCGGCTATCGCCTATCTGGCCGCGGCAGGCATTGGAACTCTGGGGATAATCGATAACGATCTAGTGGAGATCAGCAATCTGCAAAGGCAGATAATACACGGCGGAAATATCGGCATGTCGAAAGCAAAGTCGGCAGAGAGCTTTGTACGCACAATTAACAGCGATGTGGATGTCGTTACATATGAAGAGAGATTTCAAGCCGAGAACGCCAGAAAGATGGTAAAAGATTACGATTTCGTCATCGATGGAAGCGACAACTTCCCCACTCATTATATGATCAGCGACGCATGCATCCTGGAAAATAAGCCTCTGTCTCACGGCAGCATTTTAAGGTATGAAGGATACGCTACAACAGTCATCCCAATGAAAGGGCCCTGCTATCGATGCATCTTCAAACAGCCCCCTCCGCCAGGACTTATACCAAACTGTCAGGAGGCAGGCGTATTCGGCGTGCTGCCCGGAATCATAGGCAGCATACAGGCATCAGAAGCCCTGAAGTCTATTTTGGGAATAGGCAAGCTGCTGAATGGCTCGCTCCTCTGTTTCAATGCCCTTGACATGAGCTTTTATTCGGCTTATGCTGAGAGAAATAGAAATTGCGCTATCTGCGGAGATGATCCCATTATACAGGAGATTGATCAGAGGAACTACGTTGAGACAGTGCCTGAAGAGTGCCAGTTCAAAATTTAGCTATGACCGATTATGACTGAGGAACTAGATCTGAGGGGTGAAGTTTGCCCTTACACCTTCGTCAGGACCAAGCTCAAGCTGGAAGAGATGGAGAGTGGAGAGGATCTGATTGTTCTTCTTGATGACGCAGCAGCAACGGCAAACGTCTCCAAGAGTCTCCGAAACGAGGGACATCAGATTGATGGGATAAAGAGCATCGCAGAGAGTGTTTGGGAAATAAGAGCCAAGAAAGGCTAAGTCGAAATCTGCATCACATGGATAAGAGGCAATTGAGATCTGGAATGGTATGAAATTGGGATTATCGACTGCAAATGATTGCGTTCGAGCACTTCATCGGCATGACGACCTGTCTAGGGCACATGCCGAGTTAATCCATTCATGCACAATTATTAGAGGATGATTATTGAAAGATATCGTTGATGGCTCACAATTCCTTCGATCAAATATAATAATATAATTAATGTTGCTTAAATATTTAAGCGAGATAGGTTGCAAATGAAAGCTATTATACTTCTCTCAGGTGGCCTGGACAGCACCATAGCTGCAGAACTGATGAACCGAGAGGACTTGGAGCTTTTTGCCGTGAACTTCAAGACGCCCTTTTGCCTCTGTGACCGCAGATCTTCCAATGTGGGTTGCGGGAGCAATGCGCGCAGAGTGGCTGATGCTTTGGGAATTGAACTCAAAATTATCAATGCCACCAAGGATTTCCTTGAGGTTCTGAAAAACCCGAAGCACGGCTACGGGGCCAACATGAACCCCTGCATCGATTGCAGAATTCTCTTCTTTCGTAAGAGCAAAGAGCTTATGGAAGAGGTCGGAGCATCATTCATCATTACCGGAGAAGTCCTGGGCCAGCGTCCCATGAGCCAGTTCAGGCGGCAGATGGATCTCATCGAGAAGGAGGCAGGCCTGGATGGGCTTGTTCTGCGGCCCCTTTCCGCTAAGCTACTACCTCAAACGACTCCTGAGAAGATGGGATGGATCAGCCGTGAAAGAATGTTGGACATAGCTGGCCGTTCCAGGAAACCGCAGATAGCCCTCGCCAAGGATCTCGGCATAAACGATTATCCCTGTGCTGCAGGCGGATGCCTCTTGACCGATCCAGAGTTCGCCAAGAGAATGAGAGACCTCATAATGCACGACGAGCTGGATATGCAAAACATCAATTTGTTGAAGGTGGGGAGATATTTCCGCCTCTCCGAAGATGCCAAGCTGATCGTGGGCAGAGATGAGAACGAGAACAATATGCTCGCTTCTTTGGCAAAAGATGGTGACTACGTCTTTGGACCGGCAACCATGGCCGGCCCGATTGCAGTCGGGAAAGGCCAGTTCTCGCCGGATGAAATAGATGTTGCCTGCCGGATCGTTGCCCGCTATTGCGATCGTGATGGCGAATTCGATGCAGATATCTCCTATAGGCGACTTCCAGAAAATGAGGAGAGAACGGCCAAAACACTCTCCATGGACGATACAGACCTTGCGAAGCTAAGAGCATTAACGACAAAATCTTGATTTGCTTTTCATATTTTTGTGCTGTGTTTAGTAACCTACCTCCGGATTAATGCAATACAGCTTATTCTTCCATGATTTTCCAGCTATCGTATCCATACTTCTGAAATTCGAGAAC
>CABMDX010000033.1 GCA_902385025.1 uncultured archaeon
CACCGACTGCCTCAACTACGGCAATCCCGAGAAGCCCGAGGCCTTCTGGGAGTTCCGGGAGGGCGTCAGGGGCCTGGCCGAATCCTGCAAAAAGCTTTGGATGAAGGGCTATGAGAGCCAGCAGCAGCCCATTCCCATAGTCTCAGGCAACGTGAGCTTTTACAATGAGTCCCCCCAGGGCTCTGTAGACCCATCGCCTGTCATCGCATGCGTCGGAATTATGAAGGACTTCTCCAGGGCGATCACCATGGAGCTGAAGGCCCCCGGCGACAAGATCTTCCTGATCGGGCCGAGATATGATGAGCTGGGCAGCTCAGAGTACTATAAGACCATGTTCAGCGTCACCGGAGCCAATGTTCCAATCGTCCGCTTCGATCTCGAACGGAGCATGATCTATGCAGTGATCGACGCCATAGACGAAGGTCTCGTGGCAGCATGCCATGACATCTCCAACGGCGGCCTGGCGGCAACAGCATGCGAAATGGCCCTGGTCCGGCCAGCAAAATTCGGGTTTGAGCTGGACCTGGATAAGGCAGGCGACGCTGGCATGAGGACCGACAAACTTCTCTTCTCCGAGTCCTCGGGCTTTGTCATTGAGGCAAAGTCCGGTAAAGAGGCCAGGCTGATGGAAATTCTCAGGAGCTACAACCTGGAGCCGATGCAGATTGGTATTGTGACCAGCAAGAGACGGATTGTGATGAAAAGAGCTGAAAAGACTGTGGCCGATCTGGACCTGGATGAGGCCAGGAATGCCTGGACCACAGGCCTAGTGGAGGCGATGAGATGAAGATCGCTGTGATGCAGTTCCCAGGCACGAACTGTGAGTTTGAAACCCTGGTGGCAGTCAAAGCTGTCGGCATGGACGGAGAGTACTTCCGCTGGAACAGGCCAGCCGGAGAGCTTTCCGGGTTTGATGGATTCGTGATTCCGGGCGGCTTCTCCTATCAGGACCGCGTTCGAGCAGGCGCCATAGCCTCCAAGGAGCCGGTCATGAGCGCTCTGAAGGAAGAAGCAGCCAAAGGAAAGCCCATCATCGGTATATGCAATGGATTTCAGATATTGGTGGAGAGCGGCCTGTTGCCGGTCTCCGGAAATGTGGATATGGCCCTGGCCCAGAATGTGATGGTCTCCAAAGGAAAGATTGTCAGGCGTGGCTACTATTGCGACTGGGTAAACCTCCGGCATGAGGCTCCATCCAGAAGGTGCAGCGGCTCTTTTATCATCGAGAGAGCTGCCCTCCTCAAGATCCCCATCGCCCACGGTGAAGGAAACCTGGTCACAACCACGCCCGGCCTCATAAAGAAGCTCAATGAAGAGGGGCAGGTGGTCTTCCGCTACTGCGACAAGCATGGAAGGGTCATAAGTGAGTTCCCGGTAAATGTGAATGGCAGCACTGAAAGCATCGCTGGCCTCTCCAATCCAGAAGGAAACATCCTGGGCATGATGCCCCATCCCGAGAGAGCCTTCTTCGCCTGGCAGCTTCCATCTTTCGATCCAAGGAAGCAGCGGCCTGATGAGCCAGGACCAGGACGTAGAGTCTTCGAGTCCATGAAGCGCTACATTGAGGTGAACGCATGAGCCAGAAGATCAACCTCCGGGTCTGGCTGAAGATCCCGGATGCAGAAGCCGCCACCGTCAAGAATACCCTGGTCCGGAGGCTTGGATTTGGGAATGTGCTGACTGATGTCAAGAAGGAGCGTCTCTTCTCCATTGAGGTGGACTCAGGCGATCCAGAGGAGCTGGCAAAAAGCTTCGCAAAGGAGCTTGTCAACGAGAATAAGGAGAGCCACAAGGTCCTGATAGATCAGCTGTCATTCGAAGAGGGTTATGTGCCTGTCAAGGTCGCCCTGCATATCGAGGACGGCGAGGCCATCTCTACTCGCGAGCGGCTGCGAAATAGGCTGGGCTTCAAGAACGTAGTGGATGTCAAGAAAGCCACTGTCTGGAAGCTCTACTTCAATACCCTTCGTCCGGAGGCTGAGCAGAAGTCCAGGGAGATCGCAGAAAAGCTGCTCATCAATCCGCATAAGGATAGCTACGAGATCGTGAGCTGAAAGGCCGTTTCCCAGGCAGGCCCATTGCCTGCCCGCCACATTTTTTAAATTTTTATCTTGCATTGATTTTGCTTGACTTGATATTGTCATTATTTTTTATTATTTAGTAAAACAACCAATAAGTTTTTTAATATCATTTCCTAATTGTATGACTGATGATATGTATGAAAAGAGCGCCGATAATCTTTTTCCTCCTACTCGGAGCCATAACGATGAGTGCAAGCGCGCACAGCATGTGGGTAGAATCAAGGGATGTGGCGAATGTCGGTGATAGCCAGGACATCTATACGTTCTACGGCCACATGAACGATCCCACTGGAATGAATGTCCCGCTCCTGGATGAGACCTATTTATTGACACCGGACGGCCAGAAGCTTAATCTAAAAATAGATAAGGGCAATTGGTTGCCCGCTTACGGCTGGATGGAATATGGCCGCAGTAATGCCACATTCTACTGGCCCGGCAACTACGTCTACATAGCCGCTCGATCTCCTTCAGTCTATGATCCTGCCTGGGGCGAGGGCGGTGCCAGCAATCCGCGGCTCGGATACAGCTTTGCAAAAGTCCTGATTCATGTCGGCAATGAGACAAATGCCATCGTTAATACCAGCCTTCCACTGGACCTTACTCCTGAGAAGGCATCTTATGATATTCATATCAAGGATAATGTCACATTCAGCGTATTGTATCAGGGAAAGCAGGTGAATGCCACGTACTCTGCCTTCCCCGTAACCTCCTCGCAGAAGGTGCAGAGTGGCGCTACCAAGGATAAGGACTCCTTCGTCATCAATTTCAATCAGGGGGGCTTGTGGCAGGTCAGCGCTATCTATGACATCGCAGGAAAAGGCGAGTGGACAGCAACCTACGATCAAAGCAGCGGCCACTTCAAGACCGGCGAAAAAGTGCCGTACATTGTCACAAGGTACAGCACGGTCATGTCGATCTGGGTGAGAAAGTAATCGCTATCCTCTCACTTGCTTTTTTTCTGCAAAGCCTGATAGACCGCGAAATAAAATTAGAGATAATTATGAAGAGTGAATTCTTAATAATTGCATTTATCATCCTCACATCATCTGCATCTGCCCACTCGCTGTATGCCGAGTTTCCGGAGAAGTTGACCGCGGGCTCGCAGGCGAAGATCTGGATAGCCTACGGCCATGGTTGGACGGCTGAGTCGGAGCTGGAGAACCTCGCAAAGGCCGATCTCGTCGCACCTTCAGGAATGACATCCGCTCTGCAACTTGAGCCCTACAAATCTGGACTCCTGGGGTCCATCTCTCTATCTGAAAAGGGCTGCTATTTGCTCGACCTTCGGGCTGAGACTGTGTTCTTTGACCCCACATGGTATGGCTCTTCCGGAGACAAAAATCTGGTAGAAAAATATGCCCGCGCCCTTGTCCCTGTGGAATCCGGAGAGGGTTATTCCTGGTCGAATGGAGAAGGACTGGAGATCGTGCCAAAGACCGATCCCTATGGCCTGAAGTCTTCCGGGACGTTCTCGGCCACAGCCCTCTGGAGAGGAAAGCCCGTTCCCGGTAGCTTCAGTGCCATAGTCACCCGCTCGCCTGAGGATGTGCTGATGGTGCAACACTCTCAGCAGACGGAAATAGAGGCGACCAGCAGCGATGGCTCATTGAGCTTCGCCCTCACCATGCCGGGCCTTTGGGTACTGAGCTTTGAGGCCACCATCGACGAGCCAGGGTCCTTCAAGGCATCGGCAGA
>CABMDX010000034.1 GCA_902385025.1 uncultured archaeon
CAATCCTTGAAAGGAGGCAGTTCCTATAGGCTGTTCAAGCTTCATCCTGAATTGAAAGAACGCTATTGGGTATGACACTTATGGTCAAGCGGCAAATTCTTTCGGTCCGTTGGAAATGTGACTGCTGACACGATATCTCACTATATTAAAGAATCTCAAGGGAGCCAAAAAGCAAAGCATCGATTGCGCAAACCAAAGGATTCAGGACAACGAAGACTCGATGATTTCTGAATTCCGGAAAACCTGGCGCGCGGCCCGAAGCATACCCCGGCCTTTAGGACGGGGTGGCCGCGCGCAGTTTGATTTTAGTATTATTTCTCTCCTCGCATATCGAGAAACATTCTAAGACCAATCAAATTGGTTTTGAAATCTCCAGCAGACCTCATTTTTATGAATCTTTTCCATATATAGGAGAACCTCAAATAAAATTCACCATATGCAATTTTATTCCAATTTTTTAATTGGCCTTTAGAGAGCTCTTTGCTTTCAAATACGGGTGTCCCTGCCGAGCCAATACGCGCATAGATAAAATCATCCCAGAGGATATTTTTATCTAATTTATCGAAATAAACATTGTAGAGGTCTGTACCAGGGAATGGTATCGTTACTGAGAATTGAGCAAAATCAAGCGACAGATTTTTTGCAAAGTCAATCGTCTTTCGTATCGTCGCATTTGTTTCTCCAGGAGAGCCAATCATGAAATATCCTATGCTTTGTATACCAACTTTCTGCGTCATTTCTACAGCTGATTCAATTTGTTCTTTTGTGATGTTCTTTCTTAAAGTGGCCAATATTGATGGATCCCCTGATTCGATTCCATAAGCAATCATATAGCATCCAGCACTTTTCATAGCGCTAAGCATTTCTAGATCAACTAGATTTACTCTAGTTTCGCATGTCCAAGGCATGTCCATGTTTCTATTTTTTATTTCTTCTGCAAGTTCAAATATCCTCTTTCGCTTTAGGGTAAATGAATCATCATAGAATACTATTTCTTTAATTCTAAATTTTTCTTTTATATATGAAATCTCTTCTAAAATTCTCTTAGGGCTTTGTCCCCTCCAATTACTGCCAAAAACAGACTTGGAACAAAAAACACAATTATAAGGGCACCCTCTGCTTGTAAGCATTGCCATTACAGGAGACCTGCGACCATGGGGTGGATGTAGCTTATATTTGCTTATGGGTAAGAGATGGTATGCCAAAAACGGCAAAGAATCTAGATCAATTATCAAGGGTCTAGACGGATTCTCAATAATTCTACTTTCATTCCTATAAGATATGCCACGGACTTCATTTAGCCTATTTTTTTCTAGTTTCTCCAACAATTCTACTATTGTAGCCTCTCCTTCACCTCTAACAATGATGTCTATTTCTTTTACATTCCTTAGAATATCCGTTGGATGATTTGTTGCGTGAGGCCCTCCTAGGATGATCTTCGAATCAGGGTTTTCTTGCTTAATCATCCTTGCCATGCCTATCGCTGAATTAACGATAGGCGTCATCGCAGTAAGACCAATAATCTCTTCTCTTTTTACGAGATCTGCAACTTTTTCCTTGGAAATACACAATGCATTAGCGTCAAGTATCTTAATCTGATGGCCGCTATTTTCTATAACAGCCGCTAAACTGGCCAATCCAAGCGGAGGTTGTGGATATTTTGTATTCCAAGGCGGATTAATTAGAATCATTCAATCAGATCCTGTTGCATTACTCCGATAATGGTATCTGGAAAGTTATATAATTAAAACTATATCATATTAAAACTCTGCGGTCCGCTTAATATTCTCCCAGTTTTCCGAAAACCACAAATGCACTTTTTCTATTCCATCTTCAAATTCTGTTTGCGGTTTATATCCAAGGACTTTGGTTGCCTTTTCAACTGAGGAAAGCAGCCTGCACTTAACATCCCAGTTCCTTCTCTTGGAAAATACAATTCCAGCATTATTTCCCACAAGCCTGTTTATCATGTTGGCCATATCAATAACTCTGTGCTCTTTGGCCGAACCAAGATTAAACGACTCTCCAATTGCCTCTTCTTTAATTCCCATCGCCAAAAGGCCGTTAATGATATCATCCACATAGGTCCAATCTCGGGTTTCAGTCCCATCACCCGTTATCGGCAGCGCTTGGCCATTCATCGCCCAATAGAAGAAGTTGGGTATGACGTTTCTGTATATTCCGGATACTTCTCCTGGACCAAATACGTTGAAGAACCTGGCATTTACGATAGGCAATTTATACAAGTTATAGAAGTAATTCGTGTAAAGTTCTCCAATTAGTTTTGTAACCTGGTAAGGCGTATGCAGACTTATGGATGTGTCATGCTCCTCAAATGGCATTTTTGAATCCAAGCCATAAACACCACATCCTGAGGAAGAATAAACGAAGCGCTCAACATCTGCAATCTGTGCGTATTCCAAAACCTTGAGAATTCCCATTCCGTTAATCATCAGGTCAATTTCGGGATTATCAACAGAGTTCTGGTTTGCAAAATGTGCTGCCAGATGAAAAACATATTCGGGCTTTTCCTTGAAAGCGCGCTTCAACATCTCATCATCCAAAATGCTTCCCTTCACGAACATGACGTTCTTGGCTTTAGGAATATTCCATTCATAAGAGGAGGACAAATCATCTAAAATTATTATTCTCTTGGCATTTAGCTCTGACAACTTTCTGCAGAGATTTCCCCCAATGGCACCCGCGCCACCTGTGACCAAAATAGTCTTTCCATCATACTCAGAATAAATGTCTTCCATCTCAATTCCCAATCCTATAATACCATTTCATCCATTCAACTGTTCTTTTGATCCCCTCTTCTGGCGCAACCTTGGGATTATGTCTCAGATCTCTTACGGATTTAGAGAAATCCATTGTCTTAACCTTGGTAGTAAAGGGCTCGGATTCCATGTAAGTAACAAATGAATCATCGCGGCCAACTGCCTTGAGAATCATATCGGAATAATCCTTTATCTCTCGCTCCCACTCCTGTTTGCCGCCTATATTATAAGCCTCACCGGCAATAAAATTGTCTATAATGTTTGCGAAAGTCCTGGCTGTGTCTCCAACATAATCGATAATCCTCTTATGGCCCTTAAAAACCATGTAAGGTTTATTAAATAATGCATGATAAATAAACTTGGGAATGAAACCCCTATAAGGATTGTAATGCTCATGGGGTCCGTAGCAGTTTACCGGGCGAACCCGCACAGTCTCAGTGCCGAACATTTTGGCTGAGTTCATGCACATCAGCTCTCCCGCCCACTTGGTAATGGCGTAATCGTTCATTTGAAAAGTATCTTTGATAGCATTGTTGACCATCACGTCCTCGGTCATGATGCCTCCATAATCCCCATAAACCTCGGCACTAGAGAAAAAGATCATGCGGAACTTCATCTTCTCCTGCAATCTTAATACATGTTTTGTGCCCATCACATTGGTCTGCCAGAGATTCTCATAATAATCCTCACCATTCCAACGGCCATATTCTGCGGCCAAGTGGTAAACAAAATCGAATTTATGCTTATCGAAGGCTCTTTCCACTTGTCTGTGATTCCTGACATCTGCTCGAATGTAATTATCTCGATCCGTATTGTAGAGATCCAGTGCAATTACTTCATGACCTCGAGATCTTAGCTCATTGACTAGATTAGTGCCTATGAAGCCCGCACCTCCGGTTACTAAAATTTTATAAGTATCCATTAAACGACCTCATCATGATTGATGATAATTAAATTTTATCAATAGATTTGAAGATGAGCTTTCCCGAATCGCAAGCACTGAAAGGGATTCTCCAGCCAATTTCCTTTTTGAGTATTTATATTGTTCATTCAATATCTTCTCTGCATTTGTTTCAGATAGGTGGTTGGACTCAGTCGCCGGCCTTTCCATGTTCTCCAACAGAGTTACCGCATAGCACGCCCAGAATACGCATCTCTTTGCAACAAGACCACATTCGACTCGGACTTCATCAGTTCCTTAACCTTCATCTATAATTCGCGGGAATAAAGCCAAAAAAGCATTTTAACGAATAATCCCGTGGATTTCGGAAGAGCAATTCTGCTCATTAAATAGCACTGAGTGATCCAGCGCACCGCACTGGCTACTCCCAGATCATCGGTGCCATCTCAATTATCTCGGACCGTGTTCCCAGCGTCACCGAGGTCCTCATATCTCGCAATTCCCGAACTGAAGGGCTTCGACCTCGTTCTCCTGGAGACATCTAGCCGCTTTATGGACTGATCGATTAATCTGGAGATTGTATGCAGAATAATCCCTGTAAAAGCCATGAATGATCCCACAAGGGTCATCAGTATCATCAGCATGGTCATCCCATAGCTCAGTTGCCCGCCATGGTAGAAGATCCTGAGCAACTCTAGGCCGATCCCTATCCCTACAGCAGCCAGCACCATCCCGGGCAGCGTGAAATAGTAAAGCGGCCTGCGCAGCTCCATATCCTGCAGTAAAATCAATAGCACTTTCACCCCGTGGCTCACTGGATGCTCGGTCGAAGTTCTTTCCACATTGTAGCTACAGTGAATCTCCACTTCCTCAACTTTCAGTTTATTATCCTTCGCCTGAATAAGAATCTCGGAGCCCGCGGACATTCCGTTATCACCAATGCTTATGCAGTCTATTGCCCGCCTCCCATAAGCCCGGAAGCCGCTCTGGCTATCGGTGACGCTTATACCCCCCACTATGTTAGTGGTGATGTCCAGAACCTTCATCCCGAGCTTGCGGTAGGCAGGAATTTCATTACCGTTGCCGTTGCAAAACCGCGAGCCTATCACCAGATCTACGCCTCTTCCCAAAGGCCGGAGTAACTCCGGTATCTCCTCAGGGTCGTGCTGGCCGTCGGAGTCAATGATCACCATTTTATCTGCGCCAAGCACTCTTGCAGTCTCAAAGCAGGCGCGCAAAGACGCGCCGTAGCCTTCATTCTTCTCGTGGCTCACCACATAGGCGCCGAGAGATTTGGCGATCTCAGCCGTGGCGTCGGAGCTGCCATCGTCTACCACTACCACCTGGTCCACGTACTTCTTGCAGCCCAGCACCATCTTGGCAATGGACCGCTCCTCATTGTAGGCAGGCATGGCGGCAATAGTTAAGGACATATAACCTCGCTATAGTATATTATACAGATAGTTTTAATATTATGACCTATTGAAAATTCACACATTAAGTTCTATTCTGCGCGTCCTCTATATCTCTGCATCTTTGTTCTCAGTATTATTAGCAGTGCCCAAAACCTTCTGCTCGAGCCGATGGTAGAATGGCGTATCATTCTTATTTGCATCCAGATATCAGCTCCCGTTCTACCATATCTGCCTCTCCCCGCAAGATAAGCCTCCACCAGCCGTGGGGTATCTACCCGATCACACTGGCAATCCGTATCAATGGCAACAATCGCCGAATCGCTATTCAGCGACTCGAACCCAGTCCTCAGCGCAGCCCACTTTGTGTCTTTGTGGTGAAAATCGTTAGCCTTTGGGTTTAATCGCCATAATTGATCAAGATCTAAAAAAGCTGGAGATCAATCATTTCTGATAGAATCAACTATCCGCTTGCTCGCCTGCCCATCACCAAAGGGATTTCTCCAATGGTTGGCACACCCAATCATCTGCTTTGCTCCCATCAGCATTTTCTCGGCATTTGCACCAGCAAGGATGTTGGACTTCACATCCAGCGTTTCCGGCCTCTCCGTATTATCTCGAAGGGTGACACAGGGAACGCCAAGGATGCATGCCTCCTCTTGCACTCCCCCAGAATCTGTCAAAGCTATCTTCGCATTTGCCTCAAGCTGTAAGAACTGCAGAAAACCCAGTGGATCAATGTCCATGATGCCATCAAGCTCGAAGCCAAATTCATGAACCATTTTCCTGGTCCTGGGATGCATAGGGAATAAAACTGGGAGGCCAAACTCGCTCTTTATCAGGTGCAGACCTTTAAGGATTTCCTTCAACCTGCTGCTATTATCAACATTCTCCGCCCGGTGAGCTGTGACCAAGAAATAATCCCTGGGCCGGAGACCCAGATCTCTAAGCACATTGACTTTTCTATCAGCTATCAATCTGTTCTGGTATACCGAATCAACTATGGTGTTTCCAGTAACTGAGATCTTCTCTTCAGGTATTCCTTCATTGATGAGATTTAACTTTGAATTTTCCGTAGGCGCAAAAAGATAATCGGAAATGTGGTCTGCTACCACCCGGTTTATCTCTTCAGGCATACTGCGATCGTAGCTCCGAAGACCGGCCTCCACATGGCCTATTTTAATATGCAGCTTCGAAGCCGCCAATGCTCCGGCCAATACTGTATTCGTATCTCCCTGAACCAGGACCAAATCCGGCATAGCCCTCATGAGAACCTTCTCGATTCCCGTCATGATCCGGCCCGTCTGATCTGCATGTGTGCCGGAACCAACATCTAAATTAAATTCTGCAGGAGGAAGCTCAAGCTGCTCGAAGAATACCCTGTCCATCTCGTAGGAATAATGCTGTCCCGTATGCAGCAAAAAATAATCCAGCCCCCGGCGCTGGCACTCCCGAATCACCGGTGCCATCTTAATTATCTCTGGCCGCGTTCCTATAACTATGGCAATTGACATCTTGATCTCATTCTTGCAGCCAATATAAATCTACAGCTCTCGCTGTATGGGCCGGCACCTCTTATCACCCTAGATGATACCTATCATCAGGAACCTCGACAGAATCGAGGCTCATCAATTCAGCGGCCTGCCCGAAATCCTAATTTCGAGAATCCCCTCGTCGTTTCGACACCAGAGATTCCTTTTGCTTGAGTGAGTTCGTCTTGATACCAGAAATCACACTATCCCAGTAATTACAATTAGTATTAAAGATTCTACTCTGCATTAAAAGATTACGGTTGGTTGCTTTCCCCTTGCTTCCATCAATGATAAACAGGAAGATATTCATCAGGCGATTTATGTCATTTCATCTGTGGCTCTTTGCGGCCATGTGTGAAAAAATCAGGATCACGATTTCCCATGATCAAAATCGCGATCCCCCATCTAGTCGAAACCATGATAAGGAGATATCTTTTGATCTGTGACAGCATCTCCTCAAACCTACAATATGAAAAATTTCTTTATGTTATGCCCTCGCCTCTGCCAATCGTCATGCATATCAAAGAATGCCTTCCTGAGGCTCTTCGCTATTTAGTATGGGAGAGGCTATGATTCGGTTGTAGTTATCCATTATTTGCTCAGTGCCTCCGTGTCTCTGTGGTTAGATCAGAAAATTATCGCTGGCACCTCCAACAAAACAACAGAGGCGAGAGAGGCACTGAGATAGCTAGGAATCCTTCCTGGAAATAGTATCACCTCCCAGCCGGACTACCAGCAAGAGTCTCCTGCCCCAACTGCACACCTCCCGCAAATAGCTATATACTCGGCAAGCACCCGCTCCACTTAATGCTTATCTTCGCCCACCTGGGTCTGACCCTCGCATCCGCCCGCTTTCTTGGCAAGGTCGACCTAGCCTTTCTGGCCCTGGGCTCTCTGCTCCCGGATATCATCGATAAGCCCCTGGGCATTATCCTGTTTGGCACTCCCACCATGGGAAGGACCTTCGCTCACACGCTGCTCTTTTTGTCGATCCTGGCAGCTCTCTCCTTTTATCTCCGCGACATCAGGCTTTATTCCCTAACCTGGGGTGTCCTGGCACATCTCGTCCTGGACCAGATATGGCTCTCACCAGTTACACTCCTCTGGCCGCTCCTGGGTCCCTTCCCGGTGGCAAGAGAGCTGGATACATTAAGCTATCTGGAGATGCTCCTCTACCGCCTGAAAAACCCAGAAGTATCGGTGCCGGAGTTCCTGGGTTTGGCTTATTTCATCTACTTTATATTCACGAGAAGAATGGAAATCCTGGCTGCGATTAGACGATATCTCGCACGGCCTAAAGGCTAAGTGGCTCTTCGCTATTTGCAGCAGGTAAATTGCCTGATTACTAAGGCTCACCGATTGTTATAACGCCCTCTGTGAGCTCTGTGCCTCTGTGGTGGAATGGTCATTTGCCACTGGTTATAGCCAAAATAGTCACGGACTATCACCACAGAGTCACAGAGGACACAGAGATGGCACAGAGGACTCGAAAATTCCATTACCCACACGAAATGGCAAGGAATCAATTAAGTCGGACCCATCCTGCAAGTCTTCTTCGAATAATGCAGAAGTGTACCATCCCGCCTTCCCAGATGGCGAATGATGACAGCACTAATTCCTGTGCATATCATGTGATTGCCCTCAGCAGGACTTGCTTTTCGGAAGCATCCGGCGTTTTCCTAGGATCATAGGCCCCACGATCAAGATTTCAGTTAAGAACTAGAAATCAGAAACATTTATATGGAACAAATGATCAGAACAATTCTGCATATTTGAAGCAAGAGATCCTGGGAGAATTAAGTCATGAAAGAGCGCAGGAGCAAAGATCAGATGATCATCGAGATTCTGAGGATATGCATCGATGGTGAGAATGTCACTAAAATCGTCTATCAGTCAAACACAAATTTCACTACCATTAAGGCCTACCTGGATCTTCTCATGAAGCATGATCTCGTCGAATATATGGATTCTTCCCAGAAGATCTATAAGACCACTGGGAAGGGACTCGAAATTATGAGACGCCTGCAAGACCTTCAAAAGGAGCTGGAAGAGCTCGTTGTTTGACCCGCATTAGACTTCTGTCATTTATTGGGAGCAAAAGTCCCCTATAAAATGGCACTTCGCTATTTTCAGTGCCTATCCTAAGGTTGCTGTGTTTTTCATTTGTTATAATGGCCCCTCTTTGGCATGGTCATCGTTAGACGCTAGTCATAGCCAAATGGTTGCGAGCATCAACTCAAGACATCGAGGAGCCCAAAAAAATTACACCAAAAAAGGTTCCCTGGAGGGAGAATTAGCCCCATTTAGGAATAAACCCTTTTGAACTGCGCCTCTGTAGGCGTCTTGAAGCAACTGCAATCGAAGACCCCTGTCGCGGACTTGAATGGCTTCCTATCCAAATAGTTCATATCTGCAAATCCGCCGGAGCAGCATGGCAGCCAGTCATCCTTTTCGACCTTTTTATTAATGACGGCATTGTGCGACAAATTCTTGGTTATATAGAAGGTACCGCTGTAATCCTCGTCCATCATTATATCCGAATATCCTGTGCTCTTGTCCAAATTAAGCACTCCGACATGTCCCTTGCCAGAGAATGCAGCCTCTAGATTCAACCTCGTCCTGGTTTCGCTATCCAAGGTAGCCTCGAACTCGCCCGAGGAGACGCTGTTTTTCCAGTAGAGCTCTGCAGAAATATTCTTGCTCAATGTATCTGCATAGCTGAATTTGGCATTCATCGAGACCCCTGAGACATAGTTTTTAAGACATGTATCTTCCATGCCCTTTGATTTGAAGATTATTGGTAGGGAATACTTTCCGAGCTTCATGCTGCTTGGTGCATAGGTGAAGTCTGCGCTTTCAATGAAGGTCGTTCCTCTGTCTGAAGCGGATTTAAAATCATCAATTTTCTCGTCAAACTTGACACCCTTGCGTGAATCGATCTTGGTATCGACGTCATAGCTTCCACTTCCATGGGCAGAATTGTTGAGGCCGAGGCTGGAAACGTCGATGTTCTGGTACGTGCTAAAAAAGCCATTCCCCTGAACTTTTTGATCCATACTATAAGTGTATCCGGTATATGTGCTCTTAATAGGATACGGATCGATTTCATCTGCACAGGTCAAACCAGCTAGCAGCATAAAGGTCGATATGGCTGCTAGAAGCGCTATTTTGGCTTTATGATCCAATACACTCCCTCCATAGGTTCTTTGATCAGGCTGAATCTTCCTCTAAGTATTAAACAAGCTACGTTTCGAGTATTTATAGCATTTTCGAAGTTAAGTTCCTGATTTTTAATAAGTATTAATCATTCGTATATAAAGTTAACGCATCTAAAAAGTTGTATGGTTTAATAATAATTATATAAATATAGATAATTCAGTAGACGCATTCCGGGAATTTGCACACGCATTACTAATCTAAAAATTATAAATAGTTTCTGCGCATTAATCGGGAAATCTATAAATACCATGCGGGAAAAGTAAGTACTGCAAAATTCTGAAGACAAAAACTAAAAGGAATTACTATGTTATCATCTATGCTGAGCACGGTTACCAGTACTATGAGCGCCGCTAGCACTATGAGTGCCGTCAGCACTATGAGTGCCGTCAGCACTATGAGCGCTGCTAGCACATTAAGCGCCACCTCAGTGGTTAGCACCTTTGCCACTCTTGGCGTTTCTGATATCAGTGTTGTGAGTGTGATATGCCTCATCGCATTGCTCAGCGTCTCTGAAATCCTATCTGCATCATCGCGCTGGAATAAGCGTCTCTCTACCATGCTGAATCTGGCTATAGTTCCGATGGTTCTGACATTCTTTTTGATTGTGAGCTACAAAGTAGTTGAAGTCGTAGGCAAGTAAGCGATCTCTTCTTTTTTGCATTCTTTGTAGAATCTATCCGGCTCTTCGCAATTTTGCGTGGCACAGGCTATGATCCGGTTCCATCAAATTCATTATTTGCTCTGTGCCTCCGTGTCTCTATGGTTAGACTCAGCAGCCCCGGGTTTAATTATCACTAGCACTTCCAACAAAACCACAGAGGCACGGAGACACAGAGATAATAAAACCACTGTCTCACCCACACGAGAATAGCGAGGGAACATCTATCCCTTATCGATTCCCGCTCTGCCGGATATTCTCTTGAATACATAGGCATAGAACACGAATATCATTGCAGGAACTGCAATCAAATAGATCAATAATCCTGCATCAAGGGGAGTTATCAGGAAGAGAGATATGTTGGTAACCCCGTGCGCAAGGGAAATGACAGGCAAGCTCTTCGACATCCAGAAGAGCAGTCCAAATACCATCCCGGCCAGAGTTACATAAAGAAGCTCCAGAGGAAGATGATAGCCGCTATGCATGAACCCGAATATAACGCTCGCGAGAATTAAGCCTGCTTTAGGACCCAGCCTCGCTTCCAGCACAGTCTGCAGGGACGAGCGGAAAATGAACTCCTCTACGAGCCCCACAAAAAAAATCATGGTAATGACGAGAATCAGGACGTTCTTGATGTCATCGCCCGGCGTAAGAATCTGGGGATGAATCACATTGTATTCGCCCCAGCCGATGGCAAACCCAATAGAAACGGCTAACGGAGCATAAAGCCAGAACCCATCGGTGGTCAATCCCGCCTCGGAACGACTGATAAACCCATCCTTCATAATGAAATAAATGGGTATAAACATGGGTGCATAGACAAGGGAGTAGGAGTAAAGGGTCAGGCTGAAGAATACTGGCATCGCGACGTTCAGGAGCCGGAAAAGGGGCATGAGCATAAGAGCAGGATATATACGATTATTGATATATATTGAAGATAAAATTAACAGAACCAAATTCACCGCGTGGACATTCATGGCCGCGCTTGAGTTCCCCAGGAAAATGAGAAGCTCTGCCAGAAGTATTAAGGATACGGGCAATATCAGGTCCAAATTGTATTTGCTAATATCCTCAACTTTCATCTCAGCAGTCATATTAGTCCATCTTGAGATTTAACCCATTCCCTCAGATGGCAAGCGCCTGGAGATTTATGAAGCTTTGAAAAATGGGTCGTGTACTCATATTACTGAATTGGAATCCTAAATGCCATTAGCTCTTTAATAGTCCAAACATGATCCGTCAACCCTTCTGCCATCTCAGGTGTTCTTTTCATCCATTTCATCCTGCCTTTATCAACCCTTAACCGAAGTGAGTTATGAGGCTTGACAAAGTTGTACCAAGCCTGGAAAAAGTTCATAGCATGAGTATGCCTTCCCAAGATTTTGCTGCAATTCATGCTCTTGCGCACGAATCGAGCCAATGAATTGCGAATTGTGAGATTCAGCCGCTCAATATATGCAGTGTTGATCTTTCCTCCAGAATCGATACCGAGCAACCGCACTATCTCATCAGGATCGCCATAAACAATACGCCGTATCACTTCAACGAGTCGACCGTTCTTTCTTTTCTTGCAGACCTTTGCATACTTCAGGTTAGGGTAAGGAACCAGCATCTGAGCAGGCTTTCTTCCAATTCCGCAATATGGCAGTGTCTCAAGAAAACCATATATATTGAGAAGTCCCTCCTCAAAGGGATCCCAATTATCGGATGTAAAGACAGGAATAGGCGAATCGATTGCCCGACGTCTTTCGATGTCGCCAAAGAATTCTATGCAGTCTTCTGCAGTCCTTTTTCCTTCATGATGGCTAAGAAATAACCTTGTATCGGGTTTTATTGCAGTTAAGCTATAGACATCACCGTATTCTTTCAAATCGTTGATAGC
>CABMDX010000035.1 GCA_902385025.1 uncultured archaeon
GCAAAATTGCCTCGGAGCACCTCCTTAGTCTCCGAAATAGTCGCCAAGCTCGGAGCCCTTGATCCGAAAGATTCGCCGCATGAATTGGCCCGCATGTGGCGACATCCTCCCGATCTCTCATAGTTGACCTCGGGGGTACAGATTCGTTGCCGGAATGCTCGCTAAGAGTGAAATGCCTTTTAAGCGCGGGATGCTGAATGGTTTCTTTGATTAAAGCAGGGATTATCAAGAAAAATAAGGGATCGCCTCTGGAAGAAGATGCATGCTATGAGATTAGGTACCTGGATGAAGGCCATCTTAATGAAATGATGGCTTTGCAGGAGGTAATAGTCCAGAACCTGGCAGACAAAGAGATCTTCCGGACGCATTCCATCGATTACTTCAGAGTGCTCTTTATGGTCGAGAACGCAGCCATCGGGGCTTTCGCCGATGAAGGGCTGATTGCCTGTATCCTCCTCCAATTTCCAGGAAAGGCCGGAGATAACTTTGGAGCGGATGTAAATCTGCCCAAAGATGATCTGAGCAAAGTGGTCCACCTGGCCAAAGTAGCTGTTCATCCTGCCTTTAGAGGAAACTCTCTGCAGAGAAAGATGCAGAGCATCCACCTTGAAGTCGCCAGGAAGATGGGCTGTTATCATGCCTGCTGCATGGTTTCGCCCAAAAACCGCCATAGCCTTGAGAACATGTTTTCTCATGGATTCATTATAAAAGCCCTTAAGGTCAAGTTCGGATCAAGGCTCAGATATATCCTGCATAAAAACCTCTTGTGTCCAAACATAGTAGTCCCTGATGAGATAAGGATCGCGAGCTCCAATATCGGAGGCCAAGTTTGCCTTCTTAATCGAGGATTTCTGGGATTCCGATTAGTACAGCTCTGCGATGACTTAGAAATATCTTATGGACGAGTTCATGCGCCAATGATCCAATGAACTCCAACATCCGCATCCTTAGCATTGATTCGGTCCGTTGCTCTTTAGTCACCTCATTCTGCGCCTTATATAGCCTGCAAATCAGGCTAAGCCAGCCATTCGCGGATTAGCGAGCCACCGAAGCCATTATCCTCTCTCAAGGGCAGCAGAGATGCAGCTCGATGGCGAAGGTGGTGTGCGCGGGATCGCACAAAGCAGCTTGCATTTCAGATGAGTGAGATGGTCCGCAACCCAGCTCTGGGCGCACGCTGGGCCCCCCGTTCGGGGTGACCAGAGGGAGCCGGACGCCTCTGGCCGAACCAGAACGTATTCTTCCGGGGCTGGCTGGATAATCCTCTGCTCAGTTCTATGTCATTTTTAAGATGCCTAAATTAATGTCACAGAACTTCTTGGCTTGCATTAGCTACGAGATGAAAATATCTCTCTTTCAGCTATTGTTTTTATTTGGGAAACGCATATATGTGCTTAAGTGACGCAAAGCGATATATGTCTGAGCGATTTGCTGGACGAAGTGGCCGCATAACATCAAATGGCATTTCGGTATCAATAATTGATTGGGTGATCTTTCGAGGGTCTCGTGCTCCCAATATATGGGATTGGAGAGGCAGAGCTACAATGGAAGTAGACACTTTCTCTTTCTCGGGATTGCTGGAAGGGACTTTCGAAATGCGTGGGAAGGCATATCAAGGTAATATTGAAATCGTCAGGATGATCCCCAAAACCAGGGAAATCATCTTCGCGGGAAAAAGCAAACTTGAACAATGTGCTGAAACCGGATAGTATTCATGTTCTCTTAAGTGCAACCCTGGGACTGTGCACCTATAGACTTTATTGATTGTATTGGCAAAAAGAATATACATCCGCTTAATAAGATGATATTTCGAGGGCATTAATAGCCCTCCCGGTGGGAAATATATCACCCCATTGGCTCAGCCGAGAATCCGGAAGCTCTGGGCCTTCGAACAGGGCTTTCAAGCCAGCGGATTTGCCTTTGAGCTAAAGCACTCAGTCAGGCTACCTGGCCTTCTATCTCTCAGGGCCCCGGCTGGCTCACACTATCCGATTTTTATGAAAAAGGAATGCGTCTAATATTGAATCGCAAGCGAAGCGAGAAGAATTATGACGCCTATGAATCCGATTATGGTGAGCAAGGTTTCCCTATCGAATCTTTCGAGCATTTATCCCCCTGCTAAATTAGCTTTAATTATAATTTCTCTCTTTAGAATATATGAGGGTATTGCAGATAATTCCGCTATTGTCTTTATTTGTGAAATGAATATATCCAGGCTCGGTTGATAGCAAGTTAGGGCCAAAGGACTTGCCTAGGAGAAACATATTGAACTCCAAAACCGGCGACGTCCTGAGTCTCGGTCCGGAAGATGTCATCAAATGCCTTGGCCCTCGTTTGGTGATATCTCTACATAGATGTTCGTATAATTTTGTTTGAAAAGAAAAATCTAAAGGTGCAAAATTATGGCCACCATCTTGGAAGATGAAAAATCAATAGGATCGTCAAGTAGAGAGTATGGCGACTTCTTTGAGAAGCTCGTCAAGGCGAGCAAGAGTATAATACTACTGTCGATGATATCTGAAAAACCGAGAAGCGGATACGATCTGATCAAGGATATCTTCTCAATCTCAAATGTCTTTCTGAGCCAGGGAACCATCTATCCGATCCTATATGCGTTCGAGGAAGAAGGAATTATAGAGGCCCGCTATCAGAAGACAGATACAAGATCCAAGATTTACCATATTACCCCGGCGGGAAAAGAGTTCTTTCATAATATGATACAAGATTTTAGTGATGCTCTGCAATTCATTGAGAACATTGTACATCGTTGAGCCTGGTCGAAGCAATATGAGCCGTCTTATAGATTCGATTGGGCATAAAGCGGAACTTGTCCGGTCTCATCACAGAACCTCCGGTCGAGGGCGTCTCACTGGAAAGACACAAAAAAGGGTAGGCGGAACTATCCCAGATGGATCAGGATCAAAACTGGGTATTCGCTGACGGCTTCGGTCTATCAAGCTTTTTCTATATATCCTGTTACTACTATTATAATCTCTGTGATGACCTTTGCGTCCTTCGATCGGGATGGCGTCATGGAGGCGGAACTTTTTTTGGCTCAAATTCCGTCTCTAATGTGAATTTACCATCCTTGATTGCGATAATGC
>CABMDX010000036.1 GCA_902385025.1 uncultured archaeon
CGATGTCTTCGATTCCAGAGTGGAATTTATCTCCGCCTGGCCAGAGATGGACAGCGATGGCGTCTGGAGGATCGATCGTCTGGACGCAGGCGAGTGCAGGGAAATGGGCTTGACGGTACGGGTTCCCCGCACGGATGTGAATTTTGTCAGCCACCAGTCCGTCAGAGGAGAAGGCTTTGTCAGAACCTATCGCGACTATACAACCTCACGGGTCCCGGCTCTGCTCACCAATCATGTCCATGTCTCTTCAGACCAAATGCAGATCTCGGCATCGGCAAATGTAAAGATCCTGGGCGAAGAGGGAACAAGCCTGAGCCAGCGCACGCACGGCAGCGGAGATTACGAGGATCGAGAGGATCTGCGATTTCTCAGCGCCAACAAATCCATTCGCCTGGACCGGAGCATGATTGCAGATTATCATAAGATCGCTTTTCCACTTCCGAGGAATGGTCAGATCGGAATATCGAGTCTCTGGTCAGAAGAGGAGCGAGCGAGAAACGGCATCACCAATACCACCTTCCAGGCAGCATACCGCCACTCGACGCTCCTGGACTGCGAAAGCAAAATCGATCTGGATAAAAATGAATCGAGAGTGGATATTGTCTCAGACTTTCAGGGGCGGGCTCACTTTGGAGTGCTCAAGCGTCCATTTAATTCCAGTTCAGGCGGCGGAGACATCAATTCTGTGGAGGATTATGCTGGAGACTTCCGAGCCAGGGAAAGCCACCGCGATGTGGGCCAGGGCCTGCGAGCGGATCGATCAGTATCAGGCAATGGCTACGTGGCCAGGGATGCCCTGATGGGAGAGCGGCAGAGGAGCCATGAGTCAGGAACGGGCTCTTATCGGTGTGAGGAGAGGATTGATACCATTAGCAACTTCATGTCCAAGGATCTGGAGGCATCATTCTCACCAGAGAGCTTAATGGTCACACCTCGTACGCCCTTGAGGATATCTGGAAAATGGGCGGAGGGAATGTGGTCGCGTGGCCCCTCCAGTTTCATTGGCGAGGAATACTCCGAGGCCAGTCGTCTGAAAAAAAGGGCGACGGCCTTAAGCCTGAGGGAGATGGAAAGCAGTGCAGACTTCTCTGGCACTGCCAGGTTCGAAGCAGCCTATGAACGTGATTATGGACGAAACGGCTCCATGCAGGTTCAGCAGAGCGAGAAGCTCATGGGCGACTATGTGGTAACGAGGAAGATCCTGATCTCCGGGGCATCCCTATTCGATCATCCGCACCTGAATATCACCAAAGATGGCTGGCTGGTCAAAGATGGATGGCAGGGGAGGGATGTCGTGGTCTATACAATCACCGTCACCAACGACGGCAATGCAGCACTCGGCCCGCTGTTCCTGCAGGACCTCTTCCCTCCAGGGGCCAGGTTTATCAATGCCACACTGAGGCCGAATCAGCTTGGACAAAATAGCTCCAACTGGACGCTGCTGCATCTTTCCATCGGCGATACTGTGAGGATCGGCATCGATCTGGATGTGGAAAATTGCGATGGCGACATCATCAACCGGGCAGTGGTGGCGGGCAACTGCAGCGCCGGCCTGGCAGTTGCCAGAAATTTGTCGATCATCGACCGGGCGTGGCTGGGCGGATGCTATCCTCCCGTGGAGCCGGGAAAAATGGGCTGCGCCTGTTTGGAGGAGGATGGCAATGAGACGGAGTACTTTGATCCTGTGAGGGCAAATTGGGAGGCGGAGGGCAAAGATAATTGTCCGTTGGGCTGTCCGGCCCTTGAGGATGCTCACAAGTCGGCTATGGACTGATGGTCTGGTCCCACATTAGCAGGTTTAGGTGCAAACCCCTAAGAACTGAAAGCTATATTAAATCCCTGAACAAAAAATTTGAGAGGCTGCAATGGCGAAAAGACTATTTCGATCGGAGAAAAACAGAAAGATTGCGGGTGTATGTGGCGGAATAGCTGAGTATTTTGATATTGACCCAATCCTCATCAGGTTGCTTACACTGATCTTAGTGCTATCCGCCGGGGGTGGACTCATTGCATATATTATCGCCTGGATGGTCATTCCCAAAGAGCAGGATAATCAATATTCCATCTCGGTTCAATAATGCAACTTCGCCCTGCAATGCACATGTGTGTCGCCTGCAGGAACTCGGTTGAGCGGGCTTGCGGGGCGTCTTCATTCACCCAAGGATCGAGCGGAGCTGGGCGCCCGGATGGCCAGAAGCTTCGGGGATGCTTCTTGAATGCTGCATATGCCATTTGCCGCTTGGAGGGGCTTCTGAATCGAATGCAGGAGGTGCACTTTCCGATTGAGATATTCTGGATTCTTCCAACTTCTGCCTCCTTTTGCTTTTCCTGCTGAATGGTAGTCGAATGTTTACCCGCAATCTAGATGTAGGATAAGGGCCTAAATATAATCATTAATGAGGTGAAACTTATGGAGCCCCGAATTCTAAGGATTGGCGAGAAGGTCTCTGGCAGATATAGAGATATGGAGATGGGCAAGAGCAAAAAGTTCTTCAGGGTAAAGCTGGGTGGCGAGGAGTTTTACCTTCCCAAAGATGTAGGCAACTCCCTGCAGAAGAGCCACCAATTGGGCAATGAAATATTCACCATCCAGCGCCGTCTGGATGTCTATGAGATCATGCCGATCGGGGAGGTTGTAGAATAATTCGGCTACCTCTTTGCCTTCAGCTCCGCCAATGCCATCTCAGTGTGATCTTTTTTCTTTGCCAGCCGCTCCCCTCCAGCGGCTATCTTCTCCAGCCTATCCTCTATCATCCGCTCGGTCTCAGCCGGCGCTGGCCCGCCAATGTTGGCCCGTAGGGCTACGTTGCTCTTCGGGTCCAGGGCCCTCTCCAGGTCCGCGGCGGAAAAACCGCGCTCGCTGGCTCGAAAGCCCGCGATCTGCAGCGAAGCCTCATCCAGCTCTGAAAGACCCGGCCTATTGCCCGAGGCTGCGATCCTTCCCACAATGCTGTGAGCGGTGCGAAAACGCATTCCGGTGATCCGCAACAGCGAATCTGCGACCTCTGTGGCAGTGGAGAAGCCTGCACCTGAGCTCTCTTCCATCTTTTGCACATCGAACCGGAGACTACAGATGCAGCCGTCGAGGATACGCACTGTGCTTCTGGCCCAGTCCATTGCCCTCCACAGATGGGGCGTCGCCTCCTGCAGGTCTCGGTTGTAGCTCATGGGCAAAGCTTTGCAAATGGTAAGAACCGCCATCAGACTGCCGATGACCGAACCGGTCTTGCCCCGCATAAGCTCTGCTGTATCCGGGTTCTTCTTCTGGGGCATGATGGAGCTTGTGGAGGCATAGAGGTTGTCCAGCTCCAGATACCCGAACTCGGATGTCGACCACATAACAAGCTCTTCAGCCAGGCGGCTGCAGTTTACCATCAAGATAGAGAGGTCTGACATGACCTCCAGCAGAAAATCGCGAGAAGAGACCGCGTCCATGCTGTTTTCCACCAGGCCATCAAATCCCAGCAACCGGCATGTAAGGAGCCGATCGATCTTAAATCCTGTGGAGGCAAAGGCAGCCGCACCCAGAGGACTCTGGTTTACTCTTGTATAAGCATCGTCGAGACGTGCCAGATCCCGCAGTGCTGCGTCTGCGTGCGCCAGGAGGTGATGGGCGAGGGTTGTAGGCTGAGCATGCTGGGTGTGGGTGAAGCCGGGAATAACTGTTCCAATATGCCTCTTTGCCACCCTCACGAGTGTCGAGATGAGTGATAGCTGCTCTGCCATCAGATCAAGCATCTGCGTGCGCAGCGCCAGGCGAATGCATGTGGCCACCTCATCGTTGCGAGACCTTGCTGTATGCATTCTTCCGCCTTCTGGGCCCGCGCGGGAGATGACGGCGGCTTCGATTGCTTCATGCACATCCTCGCCTGCGCCCAGATCGGATTCTTTGAGGCTGTCAAGCGAGGCGATGATGCTCGAGCATAAATCTGCGGGCAGTAGGCCCTGCTCCCTCTGCATCACCAGATGGGCTCTGTCCACCAGCAGATCTGCTTCGAATATCCTCGTATCAGCCTCCCGGATGGAGAGATAGTCAAGCACATCCTGCTGGCCCGTTCCCAGACGTTGATCTCGAAACATATCAGGTCGTGTAGTTGGCGTTCACATTCACATACTCATGGGTCAGGTCGCAGCCAAAAGCCCGCGCTTCGCCGCTGCCCAGGCCCAGGTCCACATTGATTGTAATGGTATCACCAGACATGATCTCCTTGGCAGAGGAAAGGACGCCATCCACGATTTGGCCCCTTTCCACCAGCGAAATCCTCAGGCCCCGGCCCTCCAGGCCCAGGGTGACTTTTTCCGGGTCCATCCTGGCACCCGAGTATCCTACGGCGCAGATGATCCTGCCCCAGTTGGGATCGGCTCCATAGACTGCCGTCTTGACCAGGCTGCTGTTTGCAACAGCCTTGGCTGCCAGGCGGGCGTCCAATACGCTGACGGCTCCCGTGACCGACGTCTCGAAGTATTTGCTCGCACCTTCGCCATCTCTTGCCATCATGCGTGCAAGCTCAATGCAGACATACCTCAGAGCTTCCCTGAAATCCTCCACTTGTGCCCTGGTCCTTCCAGTAGCCGTGATGAGCACAGTGTCATTGGTGCTGGTATCTCCATCCACGGTGAGCATATTGAAGCTATCTTGCACAGCATCGGCCAGACAATCATGCAGGGTTGAAGAAGGAAAATCTGCATCTGTGTAAAGGAAGCAAAGCATAGTAGCCATATTTGGCTCAATCATGCCCGCACCCTTGACGATGCCGGCCACGCGAACGCCCCGGTGCTCTACTGCGATCTCCTTTACTCGGGTGTCCGTCGTCATGATCGCCCGCTCGGCATCCTGGCTCGCCGAAGCATCGCTTCGCAGCATGGCTTTTGCCTCCTCGAAGAGCCGCGTGATGAGAGGCATGTCCATATAGCGGCCAATGACGCCTGTGGAGGCTGTGGCGATTTTCTTCTCATCCGTGCCCAGAAATCCTGCCAGAAGCCCGGCCATGGCCCTGGCATCCTCCATGCCGCGGATGCCTGTATAGGCATTAGCACAGCCGCTATTTGCGATCACTCCGTCCAGGTGGCCGCTATTTGCGAGGCTTTGGGCAGTGACCTCAAGCGGAGCGGCACGAACCTTATTTGTGGTGAACATGCCCGCAGCCGAGCCGGAAGCCGCAATCAGCGCCAGACCATATTTTCCCTTGCGGACCCCGGAAGCTCGCACGCCAGGCACGGCGCAAATACCGCCCTCAATCCGCTGCATGCTGCATCCCGAGGCCTGAGATTATGTCGCCCCTGGTTACAATGCCTACCAGCCGCCCATCTTCGACCACCGGCAGGCGATTGATGCGGTGGCGGGTCATGATTCCAGCCGCCTCCTCAATGC
>CABMDX010000037.1 GCA_902385025.1 uncultured archaeon
CCGGACCAGATAGAGGGACCAAGCTGGGGCGTGGCTGTTATGCTCATATCCTCTCTGGCAAATACTTTCGTCTCCAGGAAGCTCTTTTTGGTCGGAAAAGAGACCGGTTCCATAGCCCTGCAGGCAGATGCATGGCATTTGCGAACTGACGTTTACACCTCGGCAGGAGTAATGGCCGGTCTTGCCCTCATCTGGATGGGTGAGCTGATGTTTCCGGCCCTGAATTTACACTGGATCGATCCGATAGTTGCGATTCTTGTCGCTATGCTGATCATAAAAGCTGCCTACAAGCTTACAGTGGAATCGGCCAGGGATCTTCTGGATGTCAGCCTGCCTCAGGACGAGGAAGATGACATTCGCCGCCATATCATTTCCTTTGCTCCAACGGTTCGAGGATATCACAGGCTGAAGACGCGAAAAGCCGGATCAAGCCGCTTCGTAGAGTTTCATGTTCGAGTCGATGCAGGGATGTCAGTGGATGAATCCCACCGAATATCAGAGATGATCACCAATGCCATAAGGGAGCATTATCCGGGAACGTCAGTGACAATTCATATCGAGCCCTGCAACTGTGCTCTGGCCAGAGATGAAACCTGTGGCTGCCTGCTCGGCGAGGCTGATAAAAGGCAGGTTCAAGAAAAATATATGGCCAAGACCACAGAATAACCCAAAATCTCAATATTATTGCTTAAGCATTCCCTTCTCCAGACCTATCTCCATCCAGGCCCAGGCCCAGATCACAGCCTCAAAGGCCCGGATAAGGTCGCCGTTGTCGAGAAAGAATTGGGAATCCCTGATGTATGCGGATATATTCTCCAGCATTGGCTCGTCACCGGACAGTCTGCAAAAGAGCTCCCGAGCCCTCTTTTGCCACTTCAGGGTCTCAGAACGCAGATCCTCTTCCAGTCCGTTGGCATTCTCGCCACTTTTTGAGCAGGCTTCTGAATCCATACCATTCTCAGCTATTTTGAGCCTGCTGGGAAATTATTCTCAGATTCGATGACACTTGTCACATGCGTTTCATCGACATCGACCTGCACCATGGTCTTTACAGCATATCCCTCTGATATCAGTCGCTGCACGCCATTTCCTCGCTGCACCACTATAACCATATCCTTAACAATCGCACCTGCTGCTTCGAGCGATTTCAGTGTGGCCAGAAGCGTTCCGCCTGTACTGATAACATCATCCACTACAATGACTTTATCGCCCTTGTTTATGCCATTTAAAAAGAGCTGCGACTTGGAGTAGCCTGTTAGCTGACTGACCTCGATCTCACCCGGCAAACCATATTTGCGCTTGCGGATTATAACCAGCGGAATGTCACAGATCAAGGATAAGCTTATGCCGATGGGAATTCCCATGGCCTCAACGGTCACTATCTTGTCTACCTCCAGATCTGCAATGCGCACAATATGGCCGACAACCTCCCGGATAAGCTCCGGCCTGACTTCAGGTACGCCATCGGTGATAGGATGGATGAAATAGTTGTAGCTTCCCCGCTTGAATACAGGTGCATCGAGCAGCGATTTCTTGAGCCTTTCCAGCATAGTAGGATTCTCCTCATTTATCAAGATGAAAGCATTTCTGGAACCTTAAAGATGTTGCGCGCCAAAGATCACCACAAGCCTCAAGCCTGAAGACTGCAAAGAAAGTTATATTTCCCAACAGCTTGATTTCAGGATCTGGTGAGCCACTAATGAAAGAGCCAGGATTCGGCACGCGCTGCGTTCATGCCGGAGAAGGGCATAACCCCTACGGTGCCCATGCCACGCCCATTTATCAGACCTCAACTTACGTATTCGATAATGCAGAACAGGCCGCGGAGATTTTTTCAGGAGCTAGCGGATACAGATATATTCGGTCGGCTCCAAACACGCCCACTCATGCTGCCTTTATTGAGAAGATATGCTCCCTGGAGGGAGGAGAAGCGGGCCTTGCCTTCTCCTCGGGAATGGCGGCTGAAATCGCGCTCGTCCTCTCGATGCTCAAGAAGGGGGACCATTTGCTTTCTACGAATATAATTTATGGCGGAACCTTTGGGCTTTTTTCCAGCCTTATGACCAAATTCGGAATTGAGGTCAGCTTTGTGGATACAACGAACGAAGAAATTATCAGAAGGGGTTTGCAGGAGAACACAAAGATGATCTTTCTGGAGTCTCCCGCAAATCCCACAATGGCCATCAGCGACATATCTCTGATAGGCAAGATAGCCAGGGACGCGGGCGCGATTCTGGCAGTAGACAACACCTTTGCGACTCCCTATTTTCAGAGGCCGCTATGCCTTGGCGCAGATGTAGTCGTAGAGAGCTGCACAAAATATATCGGAGGCCATGGAGATCTGCTGGGGGGCGTCGCCGTGGCTGGACGGGAAATTATCCAGAAGATGAAGCGCCCGGCTGTTCTGGCAGGAGGCACCATGGGAACTCATGAGGCATGGCTCTGTTTGCGCGGACTGAAGACTCTGCACCTGCGCATGGAGAGGCATGCCAAAAATGCCATGCAGCTTGCTCAATTTCTGCATAGTCATCCCAGGGTATCGCGGGTAAATTATCCAGGACTTGCCAGCCATCCCCAGCACGCGCTTGCCAGCAGGCAGATGAGTGGATGGGGCGGCATGCTCTCTTTTGAAGTGAAAGGTGGCATAGATGCCGGACAGAGGCTTATGAACAGCCTGAAGCTGTGCAGCCTGGCGGTGAGCCTTGGATCTGTGGACACTCTTGTCGAGCATCCTGCCTCGATGACTCATGCGGTCATGCCTCGGGAAATGCGAGAGAGTCTGGGCATAAGCGATGGATTGGTGAGGGTATCAGTAGGCATCGAGGATGAGGAGGATATTCTGCAGGATTTTGCAGAGGGGCTGGAGAAAATCTAGATCAGAGAAACGAAAGGGGCCATGTTTTGCCCCTTTTTGAATTACTATCACTTCAGGATTTGAATGGCTTCCTTTGCCTTCATGCCTTTGTTAACGATGGCGGCTATTGCCATAGTCATCTTTACAGGATCATTGGCCTGGAAAACATTCCTTCCAATGGCCACCCCGCGCGCGCCGGCCTGCAGTGCTCCTTCAATCATTTGCAGGAACTCCATATCTGTTTCAGTCTTTGGCCCTCCTGCTATGACCACGGGCACTGGGCAGCCTTCCACGACGCGTCTGAATGATTCAGGATCGCCGGTGTAGTTGGTCTTGATGATGTCAGCTCCAAGCTCGGCGCCTGCACGGGCAGCATGGGCTACTACCTCAACATCATTAGGGTTGGTGATTCCTTTTCCGCGGGGGTACATCATTGCCACAAGCGGCATTCCCCAGAAATCACAGCGCTCAGATACGCAGCCCAGAATGCTCAGTTGATCTGACTCGGTCTCTGAGCCAATATTTATGTGAACGGATACTGCATCGGCACCCATCTTCAGGCACTCCTCGACCTGGCATACCTGGACCTTGTTATTTGGATCCGGGCCCAGGGACGTGGAGGCGCTCATGTGCACAATCAAGCCAACGTCACGGCCATAGCCTCTGTGTCCGTGTCTGACCATTCCCTTCTGCTGCAATACGGCATTGGCCCCTCCTTTTGCGACCTTATTCACCATTTCTGGCAGGTCTACCAGACCCTTTATGGGACCTACGGATATGCCATGGTCCAGTGGAATTATTACAGTATTTCCGCTATCTCTATCCATTATTCTTTCAATTCGAACTCTCTTGCCTATCTCGCTCAAATTTTACCATCCCGCAAATGCTAACATGTAGCATGGTAACATATATCATATTTAAGGCTTGCGACCAAAATCAGGGCCCAGAAATTGCTGCGAAAAAAGAGATTTGAGAGGAGATTTTTAGCTGCATCCACAGCCGCAGTCGTCGTGATCATGCTCGCAGCTATCATGATCGTGATCGCAGGTATCTGCATTGGCGCAGGCACTGCAACCTGAAACCTCATCCTCTGGCCCACGAATTATGAAGCCCGTTCCGCGGTCATCATCTACATAATCGATTATAGTTTCGCTGAGAAGTTCTGCATCCTTGGGGCTCATATAGATTTTTACTCCCCGGCTTTCGAAGACAATATCATCCTTCTCCTCCTCCCCCAGCTCCAATCCGTAGTTCGCGCCGGTTGCATCTATTGCAGCCAGGAACATTCTGATTACCTTGCCCTCAACAAGGCTTCGCTCTATCATGCTTGCTGCCGCTTCAGTAATTTCAATCATAAACCAAACTCCGGGTTATATTTATGCCAAACTCGTATTTAAAAAAGGTGGATGCCAAAATCCACCCAAAAGAAGAACATAGACGAAATATCGGCACCGTTATCTTGTTGAACCTGCCGAAACCACATCTGCCAGAGTGCGATTTCGTATGGCCACGCAATAAGCAGTATTTCCCTCAATGGTCTCAATTCTGGTTGAAGATGAGGGATTATTGGGATCGTCCAAATACCGTATGAAGAGGCCGCTATGATAATCCGAGAGCATGAACCTCAGGTAATCTCCCTCTGTTAGAACATATTCCTTGGCAAGTATTTGGGCCCTGGTATACATTCTCTGTTCGTCCTCGAAATAATCCTCCATGCTCTGGGAACCGATATCCCCTTCAGGTGTATTCCATAGTCCCTTTCTGAGGCACCAGGATGCGAATTCGCTGCACCAGGCATTTGTCGTGCCGTACTTTCTGCTATCTGTCTTGCCAAGTTCTCTGGCAGCCCAATGAAGCTGAGGTATCCACCCATTCCTTATGAGTCCAAGTTTGGCAGAAAGAATCTGCGCGGCCAATCCAATCCGGCCATATTTCTCATTTCGAGAACCATCCAGCCATAAATTTGATGTCCAATCCAGGATCTTTGTTCCACTATGGCATATTTGGATGCGCTTTACCAGGATTCCATCACCAAACGGATTTAAGAGGAAAATCTCATCCCAGGAATCCGTATTTATATCCTCCAGGAAATCGCTAACTTCATTGAGATCCCATGTTAGCGTGTGGCCTGCCGGGAATCTGGTTCTATCTTCACCCCATAGCTTTACTCTATCATTCCTTCCAAAGTACATCCATATGTAATCCGCCAGGCTCCCTGCATTTGCTTGATCCGTTATGGGGACAATGGTGATCTTTATCCAATTCTCACCTACAACAGGTCCTCCATCACTATCCGTAGCCAGTCTATTTGCCAGGCTAATGTGCTTTTGAGCCATCTTCATTTCGCTTACCTGTTTGAAGATCTCCTGCGATTTCAAATTCGTGGCTTTTTGAAACCTATTGGATAAAGCGAAACCGGAAATAGTGGATTTTTCAGAGATATTTATAGGTGCAACTATCTCTGATGGCTTTGCTTCTTCTCTGGGCCGTATTTCGATCTCTCTTATCTTCATGGATATATCACATCTAATATATTACGCCATAAGAGGATTCCTAATAACAGATAAGGTTCTTATCAGATAAAAAGATCGGCTAACGATTCATCCTTTTTCCTCACTTAAGACGTCAAATTTCCTTGATTTGGCCTCATTATTTGTCATTCTTCGAAAGC
>CABMDX010000038.1 GCA_902385025.1 uncultured archaeon
CTGCACGTATGGCTGCGATGATCGCCTCCTCGATGGTGGTGGCAGAGTACTCCCGCAGAGTCAGCATCTTGTTCCCGATTTTCATCTTCTTCTCGCTGATCTTGTCCAGAACTGGCCGGGCGGCGATTATGGCGACGAAGTTTCCTTCTGAGCCCTCAAGCTGGCGGATAGTATTCACTATCTGACGAAGGGTGGTGATGTTCGGCTCCCGGTGGCCGGAAAGGATCTTGTAGAGCGTGCTTTGCGGAATTCCCGATACCCTGGAAAACTCCCGGGCGGAGAGCCCCAGCTCAGCAAAGACCTCCTTGAGGGTATTGCGTAAATTCTCATCCGACTGGAAGGCAGCCCTCATCACTCTCTCCACGTTTGGCATACTATTGGATAAAGCGCCTGGATTATTTCTACTTTTGGATTCAATTGGAATTTGCGGAGCAAAGCGTTAATATCCAATATGCCCCATTTTCACGCCAAACGTACTATTCATAAGCCGCCTTTGTACAATCAGGACAAAATTTCTCCATAAATAGAAAACGTTATATTCTCTATTTGGAGAGTTTCCTCCATGGGCGAATATGTGGTCAGGTGTGTAAGCGACGGATCTGTGCAGCCACCTTATTCCCTTGGCTGCCCCAAGGACAATTCGCTTCTGCGTGCTGAATACAAGGCCAGGCGCCTGGAGACTGCAAGCCTCTCTGGCATCTGGCGATTCCAGAGCTGGCTCCCGGTGCAGGGAATCATTGCTGGGGCGGGTGCAGCACCAGTGACCTATAAAAGCCAGGGCCTCGGGCGGGAGCTGGGTCTCGAGAACCTCTTCATAAGCTTCAATGGCTACTGGCCGGAGCGCGGGGCCCGGATGCCTACAGGCAGCTTCAAGGATCTGGAAGCGGCCCCGACCATGCAAAGGCACAGAGAGCAGTTCTCGGATCAGGCTGGCCGCCGTTCTCTGGTGGTGGCCTCGGCAGGCAACACCGCTCGCGCCTTTGCGCAGGTTGCCTCGCAGATCGGCCTGCCATTGCTCCTCTTCGTCCCGCAAAAGGCTCTGGAGAGAATGTGGACCACCGTTCCACCGGGAGCTGTAACTCTGGTGGCCGTGGATGGCGATTACTGCGATGCCATAGATATGGCTGAAAAGGCTCTGACCCTTCCGGGATTTGTGCCCGAGGGCGGGGCGAGGAATATTGCGAGACGCGACGGCATGGGAACGGTTATGCTCGATGCGACTCTTCACATCAAACGCATTCCAGAGCACTATTTCCAGGCTGTGGGAAGCGGCACAGGCGGCATAGCCGCATGGGAGGCAGCCATGCGGCTGAAAGAAGATGGCCGCTTTGGGTCAAACCTTCCCCGGCTACAACTGGCTCAGAACATTCCCAACGCGCCCCTCTATTTTGCATGGAAGTGCCAGGAGCCTGAGGCCTGCTGCAGCAATATGTTCGATGACGTGCTCTTCAACCGCAGGCCGCCTTTCGCCGTTCCGGGTGGTGTCAGGGATGCTCTGCAGGCAACACTAGGCGAGGTCTATGGCATAACCGATGATGAGGCGCTTGAAGGAAAGCGGCTCTTTGAAGAATCCGAGGAGATCGACATACTCAATGCGCCTGGCGTGGCAGTGGCAGCCCTGCAGCAGGCTGTGAAGAACGGCAGCGTTCTCTCTGATGAGATCATACTTCTGAACATAACCGGCGGCGGCCTCGCAAGGATAAGAGAGGATGGAACGCTCTATCGCCTCGTGCCGGATATCACAGTCTCCCGATGGGAGGATGCAGTGCAATTTCTGGAGAGCAGATAATGTTACCACTTACATTGACGATTCAGGGCGGCGTGGACAAGGACGGCACTCCCGATGCGGTCAACGAGATCGAGATTGCCCGGGGAGAGATCATTGGAATTGTGGGGCCGACGGGCTCAGGCAAGAGCACGCTCATTGCCGACATCGAGCAGTTCGCCTATGCCGATACGCCATCCGGAAGGAGGATTCTGATCAACGGCCTGGTGCCTGATCAGGAGCTGCGCAGCGATCCGAGGAAAAAACTGGTAGCCCAGCTCTCTCAGAACATGCATTTTCTGGCAGATATGCAGGTGGGCGAGTTCCTGAGAATGCATGCCAAGTCCAGGGGCAAAGATCCGGGCCTTGCAGAAAAGGTCATAGAGCTTGCCAATACCCTGACCGGGGAGCCGATAGATCCTCACCACCAGCTCACCATCCTGAGCGGAGGCCAGTCGCGTGCGCTTATGGCTGCAGATATCGCAGTCATCAGCGACTCTCCAATTGTGCTCATCGATGAGATTGAGAATGCGGGAATAAAAAAGCAGGAAGCTCTGCGCCTTTTATCAGGAGAGGGCAAGATCGTGGTTGTGGTAACTCACGATCCCATGCTGGCACTCATGGCCTCCCGCAGGGTTGTGATGAAGAACGGAGGCATGACCCGCATCCTCAGCACGAGTGAAGAGGAGCACAGGATCTTCAAGGACATAGAAAGGGTGGACGGGTGGCTTACAAGCCTGCGGGAGACCATTCGCCAGGGCGAGGTAGTAGCTTGAAGATGGTAGTGGTGGCCGGGACGCCCGGCTCAGGCAAGACATCGGTTCTCATGTACGCCGTCCGTGATCTTTTGAGGATGGGCCTTGCCCCGGCGCTGGTGAAGATCGACTGCATGTGGACCGAGGATGATAACCGATTTCGGAGGCTGGAGGTGCCGGTAGCGGTGGGCCTATCACGGGACATGTGTCCAGATCACTATGCCATCTACAACTTTGAGGAGATGCTGCAGTGGGCAGAGAAGCAGGGTGCTAGCATTCTCTTGAATGAGACTGCAGGCCTATGTCTGCGCTGTGCCCCTTATCCGGATAAAGCCATGGCCGTCTGCGTGATCGATGTGACCACTGGCCCCAACAGCCCATTGAAGGTGGGGCCGCTGCTCACAACAGCGGATGTGGTGGTGATGACCAAGGGCGATCTCGTTTCCCAGGCAGAGCGGGAGGTTTTCAGGGAGCGCATTTTGGAGGCAAACCCGGGTTGCCGCATCATAGAGGCCAACGGCCTTTCCGGGAAGGGATCTTCGGAACTTGCCGAGCTGATGAGAAGCTGGCCAGACATCTCCGGAGAGATGGTGCTGCGGCATAATCCGCCTCTGGCCATCTGCACGCTTTGCACGGGGGAGCTTCGCGTCTCCAAGGAGCATCACAGGGGAGTGCTGCGCCACCTGGATGGATTCATGGAGTACACCGGTGAATGAGATGAGCACGAATGAGATTGCAAAGCTTCTGCCTGGGTTCAATTGCGGCGAGTGCGGCCTGCGCAGTTGCCGTGATTTTGCAGCATCGCTTGTGGACGTAGAGGGCATCGATCGATGCACCATTCTCAAGCAGGAGCGCTTCTCCGGTCGGGCAAAGCAGATTGAGAAGCTGCTGGCGGCATCGGAAAAGGGAGAGGAGATCCTGGGCGTCCTGGATGGGCTGCATGCCTCTTTTTCTCTGGCACCCCTGCCTGGCGAGCCCTCCTGCCGGGAGGATCTGCATGCGTTCAATCCAGATGCAATCTTCGAGGAGGGTGACATTTTCCGCTATCGCCCCCTGGGCTGCCCTATTACGCATTTCGCCAGGGTTCTCAAATATTCCCAGGGGATTGCCACCGTGCACCTTGTGGGTCCCGTGCATCTTCTGCAAGGGCTGCCTGCTCCAAAGGATATCGGCATCTGCATGGTGGTCGCCTTCGAGGGCGTGCTTGGCAGGGGAAAGATGCCTGAGGTGGGCGAGACTGTGCGCTTCTTGCCTGAGCACTGCATGATGCAAAAGGTGCATTCGGGAGTTGTGCTTCATTCCGAAGGGAAGCGGCTGAGAATTGAGGGGATCGATCTGAAGGTGTGGTAGCTGGATAATGAATCTGCGAATATGAAAATGCTTGCATAATGACTCGCCTGGCTTTCTGATCGCTGAAAAGGCGCAGAAAGTACCTCGCGCCTGCAATGTGACAGTGAAGACAATTGTTCGCCATTGTCCCGGGGTGCAATCGCTCATTATGCTTCGAAGAACAAAGAATCAATTACTTTAAGCTCCATTTGCGTCACATGACAGGCAGCGACGAGGATCTTGCTGGCTTCCTGCGAAGCTTCGGTTTCAAGGAAGATGAATTGTTTGGCATTCAGGATGAAATCAATGCTTTTAGATCAATTCCAGGCACTACCATTGAGCGATACTTAAGCCGCATTATAAACACTATCGATGATGATGATCGACCAGCCTTTCTGAAGGGCGTAATGGCTGGGGTAGCCATAAAGAGTGCTGCTGATGCATTATCTGAACCGGATTTGACTGATGATGAGATCAGAATTGACGAGGAAATAGAGAGGCTAAAGTCCAGCAAATAGGTCAGAGCCAAAAGAATAGTGAATACAATTCGCCAGTGACTATCAGCTTCCATTTGGGAGCATGTTTGATGAAAACTTATAAACCTGGTAGGCTATCGGATGGGCAATGATATTGGGTCATAAAAGGAAAAAAATCGATGTATTCATAAACTTTGGCAACGATAATATTCTGCATAAGGAATTTTTGGCAAAGCCCGGGATTAGTGCTTTGGATGCTTTGGCGGAAGTGGCAGATATAGAGTTTACAGGAGACGAGAGTGCAACGGGTCACGATGGGGCAGTCGTCACAGCTATCAATGGGTTCAAAGTAGATATCAGTCACTTCTGGATGTATTATATCTTTGATAAAAATAAAGCTGGATGGGCTATACCCATGTGCACACCAGATCTATTTCGGGTTACAGGGAACACCAGGATTGCATGGCGGTATCATATCGCGAATAACCCCAAAGAAATGCAGAGATATGGGCCACTATCCACGAAAAGCTGCATAAGCAAGATTAAGCGATGTAATCGGCAGTTTTAGTGCAGAAAGAATTGTATTGATTATCCCATATATTTTATATAGGAATTGTTGGCTTTTTTAATATTATGGCAGAACCAACTGTTGAATTGATATTTGGCCTGAATGCTGGCATTGTCTGGGAAGCACTCAATAAGAATGGCCCGGGCACCATCGACAATATTGTTAAGGCAACAGGCATGAGAAGAGAGCTGGTCTATGGTGCTTTGGGATGGCTTGGACGAGAGGGCAAGATTGCGGTGGAAAGACGCGGTCGGGCAATGGTCTTCTCATTGATGCAATAATATCGACTTCATAACGAGTTACAGCAAGATCAAAATGTCGAGATACGGATCGGACTTCAAAATTCGGCTATACTGATGTAATGTGTTTCAGACGAAAAGGGATAGAAAATGATGGTCTGCCGTTATAGCCAATACTTAAGACCTGATCATGATCAGCAGCATCTTGAATTTATTAATCGCTTTGAGAGCATGAACTTCATTAACTGGCAGGATGACCATCTGACCTTCCTTTAAGTGATAAGTCTGATCGGAGATGGTTATCTCTGCTTCGCCATCCAAGATTTGCACGAGTGCGTCGAATGGCGCGGTATGCTCGCTCAGTCCTTGCCCCTCGTCAAAGGCGAAGAGAGTTATGGTTCCTGTGCTTTTGCGAACAATCTCCCGGCTGACCACGGAGCCGTCCTGATAATTTATCAAGTCCTTGAGGTACTCGGGCTTTGGCGTGCTATGTTCCGTCATTCTTCTGTCTCCCATCTGATGCCATCCAATTCTCCGAACTGCTGAAAGGTCTATCGGGATTTCTGCAACTCCATGTATAAAATATATGTACGTCACTTATGCTTGCGCCGTTTCTATCTCATTTATTTCTTACTGAGAACTATCGCATAGTGATAAGGTCCTGCATCCTGAATGCTCTCCTTTGAGAAGCCATATTTTGCGGACAGCACTTCAACATCCTCAGGGCTGAGCCTTATGGAAAGCGGTGGGCCATGTGGCGACTCTTGTTTCTTGAATTCCACTATTGCGAGCCTTCCGTTATGCTCAGTTACCCTGGCAATCTCCATAAGAGCACCATCTGCATCGCCGTTGGCCACCAGTCCATGGAGCACGTTGGACATAAATGCCAAGCTTATGCTCTCGTCCTTGAGCGGAAGCTTCTTTGAGATGTCTACAACTGATGCATTGATGTTTGATAATTTCTTTTGAGCAATCTCTTTCTGCAATCGGAGGATGGATTCCTCATCCACATCGAAGGCATAAACTATGCCATCTTTCCCGACAGATTGCGAGGCGGCAATCGAAAAATATCCTTCGCCTGATCCCAGATCCAGGAATCGGTCGCCTTCCTTAATGCCGATGTCCCTTTGAATCCTCTCCGAATCAAGGAAACCCCTGCTTGATTTGCCGTGATGCTCGTGCTTTTTTTCCGCCATAACCGTCACTATGTTGCAATTCTCTAATAAGTTGTCGCTGAAGATGCTTTAGATAATATTACCCTGAAACCTCAACAATAGGAAAGAGAATTTCAGTCAGTCTTTTTTAGTTGAATTGGCTTTATTACCATCTCGGCCCGGCCAATGCACGCTTCCCCTCATTAGTCAGCCCGGCAGCGGATATGCCATTGGGGAGGCAGGAACCATCCATTTCGGTTTTAGTCTTGATATATCC
>CABMDX010000039.1 GCA_902385025.1 uncultured archaeon
GGATTGCTTTAACCTACCAATACCCGACGAGGGTGGACTGCTTTACAAGCTCAAAGCGATAGGGCTAAAAGTTGGAAAGTAGAGTAAAATAGATTAAAGCTGCTGGAATTATTCTTGACAGCTTCCGTCTCTATCAGGACCACTCCCATCCACATCTCCGGTCTGGTTGCCGTTTCCATTATCAGACCCGGATCCGTCCAATTCTCCCGACTGGTGTCCGTTCTCATAAGGGCCTGTTTGGTAACCCTTTGCATCGGCCACACCAAGTACGGGTGCAGCGATCAGGCACAATACTGCCAAAACTGCCACTATCGCTAACTTTCTCATTTTCTAACACCAACATCTATTACGACACCCAACGTATATATGTCTTTTGTTTTGCGTCACTTGTTAACATTTGTTATCGGCGGTCGGCAATCCCTAGCCCTTTGGCATGACAGGCAGGGATGTGAAGAGAGTGATAGAAAGGGTGGCTCCGAGGGCCCTGGAACTGGACATAAATGAGCTTACTCCGACCTATGATCGGGGGAGACCGCACTGCTGGCGGCGCGCCTCGCGCGGGAGTTCATAGCTGCGAGGGCAAAACAATAAGAGTATTGGCCAGAGCCATGCATGGCCTGAGGCATTTCGCATCAGGAAAGAGGCTCGATAGACGACTTTGGCAAACTTAATTATCCATTCGCCACCAAGATAGCATGAACCATGAACAAGCCATTCCTTGACAGCCGCATAGTCATCCGGCACGATCTGCGACCCGGTGACGTGGGATATATCACCTACCTGCATGGCATTCTCTATTCCCCTGAGCAAGGCTGGGACCATACATTTGATGCGTATGTCGCCCTGCCTCTGGCTGAGTTCGCCAAATCCCAGTCGTCTGGGGAGCGCATCTGGATCGCTGAAAAAGATGAAATGATCGTTGGGTCCATGGCCATAGTGAAGATCTCGGAAAAAGAGGCCCAGCTTCGGTGGCTGCTCTTGCATCCGAAAGTAAGAGGTCTGGGGCTCGGGCGGAAGCTTGTGGAAGATGGACTGGATTTTTGCAGGGAAAAAGAGTACTCATCTGTGTTTCTCTGGACGGTGAACACACTCCCGGTAGCCGCAAAGCTCTATCAATCAGTGGGTTTCAAGCAGAAAGAAGAACTGGCACATGAGCTATGGGGGAAAAACGTTACAGAAGTCATTTATCAACTAGATCTGAAATAATCCCAAATTGATTTTGAGCTTCGGATATCTGCAAGCGGCAAAATCTGCTAAAATTTTCTGCCAAAGTATCGTTTAGATTCAAAGTTGGAGGTCATAGACCAGGCCACTGAATATGGGATTTATCGTTCCCTGGAACAATTCATTTTTGACTAAAAAATGCATCATCATTTGCTGATACGAGTCTCGCAGACCCCATTGTGCTCTTCTAAATATATGTTGCTGTATTTATGTATATTTTTTTATCTTTTCAAGACATGACCAAACATCTAAATGCTATAAAATCATAATATAAGGAAGTGATCTGCTATGAAGAAAGATGAGTTCATGAAGAATATCCAGGAGTGCGAGATCCTGGATAATTTCGATCAAGGTCTTCTGGATCAGGCTGCAGCGATGTTTGAAAAATGGGGACTTCTGGCACACGGCCCTGGCCTGTGGGCTAAAACTGATACGGAGCATCTGTTCGACGATTTCGGCTTAAATGACAAAGTTGGTGACAGCGATGCTGTTAAAAGGCAGAAGAAGGCTCTGCGCTGCATATCCTCCAAGATGATGAATACCCAGATAAGAAAAGAGGATGCAGTAGGAATAATGAAGAACTTCAATAAAATAGGGAAACCCGGCTTTAGATGGCTTCAGTAATATAGATCTATTGAGACCAACCTGCAAAGCCCAGGTTGGTTTCTGTGAATAAGTCAACTCCTCCCGGCTTAAAGACCGGGGAATCCCTGACCCCTTAAACCGGGGGTTGAAAGGATTATCTGGCGATCGATGAATATTATTCTCGGAAGACTATAAAGTCTAAATTGGGGCATTTGGTGAGGCCAAGATGGGACTTTAACAGCAATACGTGGCCACGAATGATAGCGTCAGGGGATGAAATATGCAAGAGAAAAATGTTCGAGATAGCTATCTTATTCGATTCTATCAAAAGATATAAACCAGATAAACTTCATTATTATTCCTTAAGGAGGTTAGATCCCTATGCCGCAGTATGTTATGGTATATAAAGCCCTCAAGTTCAAGGGTCAATGGGTCCTTGGGCCCTACGGTACGCACGAACATGGAGTCGTATATAGCCCTACAGACGATCGATCCACCCTGTCAGTGCATGCAGAAGGCGAAACTGGAATATTCCGCGTATACGATTTCCCGATCAAGAAAGGGCAGAAAGTAGGTGTTTCGCTGTCCGAAAATATTGTGTTCATCCCGGAAACAGACGACAAGCCACTGCCACCACCTTAGGACAATAGGGTTGATCGATAATATCAATCACTTTTTTTATGCACGTTATCGATACTTGAGCAGATCTTTGCCATTGTACTGTTATGGTGAAGTTGTTCCTCATTTCTCCCAGGGAAATTATTTTATTTCTTAGGCAGTGCATGTAGCAGTTGAAGATGTCTGCCCAGACCAATTCAAAAGAGATGCATAAAAATGCAATCCGATCCAAAAACCTGAGGCAGACTGTTCAATTCTACATGATTGACTTCCAGACTCCCCTTGGCAAGGCCATAGACGTATTCATAATCATCCTTAATCTGCTTGCAGTATCGCTCTTTATCGCAAATACATATGACATATCAAGCAATATGAGAGAGGCGCTCTGGAAGCTTGAACTGCTTGTAGTTGGCATTTTTATCATCGAATACGCGCTGAGGCTCTATGGTGCTCCAAACAGATGGTCGCATGTCAGGGAATTGTACAGCATCATAGACATAATTGCCATAATGCCCACTGTGATCCTATTAATCCTTCCGCAATCGTTCTTTATTTATGACATCAGATTCATACAAACCATAAGAGTGTTGGCAGTCCTCAGGATCTTCAGGTTCCTCCGTTTTATCACCAAGGATCATCTCTTCTTCGGCTTCATCAGCATTGAAATGGTGAATGTGGCCAGACTGATAACAACAGTGATAATGCTGTTCTTTGTTGACTCGGGGCTCTTTTTCTTTGTGGAAAGCCCTGTGAACCCCAAGGTGCAAAACTTCGGAGACGCCTTCTATTTCACGGTAATTGCCATCTCTACTGTCGGCTTTGGAGACATAGTACCGGTCTCGCCATGGGGAAGACTTGTCACTTTGGCCATGATCATTTCAGGGATAATCATAATCCCTGTTCAAGTAGCCAGAATCTTTCGAGCCTGGCTGAATCTTGGCGAAAGAAAGACCGTAATCTGTCCGGGCTGCAATCTGAGCAATCACGATACAGACGCAAGATATTGCAGAATCTGTGGCGCGGATTTAACAGATAGCCCTGAACAGGTAGAATGATTCCAATGTTTTTATTGATGCATGGGCACTGTCTGGAAATCTGGGGAAATGATTTTTTTTTGACCTGCAAAAGGTATCAGTGAACTATCGCGGCCTGAAGGGCACGATTTCATGCACCATCCCTTGCAATCATACAAGTTAAAATGATGACAAAGCAAATGCCCAACAAGCGATAAGAATTTTTGGAGGTAAAATAGCGCCGAGGGTGGGATTCGAACCCACGATCCGCGGAGCGGAACAGGTTTAGCAAACCTGCGCCATACCAGGCTAGGCGACCTCGACTTACCCCTTCGACTTGCCTTTTGGATATTTAAACTCTGCGTTTGCTCATCTCACGCACGCCAGCAGGTCCTTGCTGGTGACAATCCCCACCAGTGCGCCCTCTGCCACCACCGGGAGCCTCCGGATGTTGTGCCTTAGCATCAGCTCCGCTGCATCGCTTGTAGAAGCATCAAGATCTATGGATATGAGAGGCGCAACCGTCATGATCTCCGAGACTGCCACACTGGCAGGGTCAAGGCCCCTGGCAAAGACCTTCTGAAAGATCTGACTTGTGGTGACGATGCCCATACACTCCTTGAGCAGGCCGTCTCTGGCCACCAGAACGCTGCCCTTTTTCTCGCCCACCATTCGCCTGATTGCCTCCAGCACAGTGGCCTCCGGGCACACCGTGGCAATGGGGTAGCTCATCAAATCGCGGACCTTCATGGCACTCATTAAATATGCACTTATTGAGAGATAAAGCAGACGGCTCCACCACAGTCAAAAGGCGCGCTCGACTGGCCGCCTCCGGTCCCGTAACGGAGAAAAAAAAGAGAGGAAATGCCCCGCTAGAGCCTTCCCCACTCCAGCTCCAGGGCCACCACCGGCTGCTCCAGGCCGAAGGATCGCATGACACTTGGATGCAGCTCTCCAAAGCAGCCAATGATCTCGCCGCCGGCCAGCAGATCCGCCCCCCTTCCTGGCAGGAACACGCTATCGCTGGACGCAGCGATCTCCACAGACAGCGCCAGCTCCCGCAGGACCGCATCGGTCATGGATCTGATCTCGGAGAAGCTTGCACCGCTATGAATGGAGGCTGCTGCCAGATGCATCCTGGTCTTCTTCTCCACCACAACATCTCCCGCTGCAAAGATCCTCTGCGGAAGGGGGTGATGCTGGTTGAGAGCGAAGATCTCCAGGAGACAGGAGAGAAGCGAGGTGCGCAAAATGGTATGCAGCTCGCTGATAGGATGGAGAACGCGCGTTGCCCCCCTGGGCTCTCGCCTCATCCACTCGAAGTGCACCTTTTCATTCGTGAGGGTGAAGGGCATGGTCTCCAGATAGCCCAGGCCCGCCATGACCTCGCGAATCTCGCCCTTTCGAACCTCCGAGGGGTGCGCTCTGCCCACAGTCACGGTCCTCGGGAGCCTCGCCTCAAGCTTTTCATAGCCATAGGCCTTGGCAGCATCCTCGAAGATGTCCCAGGCATGCATGATATCCGCCCGGTAGGCTGGAACCTGCACAGCGACACACGAGCCCTCTGCCAGAGCGCCATAGCGCATCCTCTGCAGACACTCTGCCAGCTCCTCCGGCCCCAGATCAAAGCCTATCAGCCGATTGGCCTCCTCCGGACTCACGTTCCATCTGGCAGGCTCAAGATTTGGCGAGACGAAATCGCCCTCGCTCCTCTTTACGAGAACACTCTCAATCCTTCCGCCCCGCTCAGCAAGAGATGTTACCACAATGTTCAGGGCCTTGTGGACCATGGGGTCGGTTCCCGTGACATCAATGAAGAGATCCTGTGTCTCCTCTGTGACGCTGGTCAGCTCGCCATTGATGATCGGCGGGAAGGAGAGCACCTGATCGCAGGAATCCACTATGAGAGGATAGCGCTCGCATCCCACCAGTATGTGGCCGTAGTCCTTTCCCTTGGGATGCTTTTTGAGCATATCTCTCATGCTCATCTCCTCGCAAAAGTCCAGAGGCACAAATTTCCGGTCCGGATCGGCTCCGAAATAGCGGAACGGAGGAGTGACGCGAGAGATGTCGTGCACGCCTATCGCCACCTTTCGCCTGTTTCTTCCCAGACCCCAGTGCAGGTCCTCCTGCAGGCCCATGAGCGACTCAATGGCCTCATCTGTGAACTGCAGTCCCCGCACCACCGCGCAGCCAATTATGGGGCGCACCGATTTCACCGACTCGTCCACCTGCAGGACCACCGGCCCCTTCTGGGCTTTGTACTCGACTAGCCCGGTCTTGATGCCCAGGAACCCCTGCATGGCCCTGGCCACGCCCTCGGAGCTGTAGAGATCAGGGCGATCCGGGAAGAACTCCACGTCCACGTACTCCTCTTCCGCCCTCTTTCCAATGTCCGCACCCATCATGGCGAGCCTTTTCATGATGCTCTCGCGGGAGGCTCCAATCAGCCTCTCCATATCATCGTAATAAAGTCTGACAACCGGCATGATCAATTCCTCCTAGAGCTTGATGGAAACAGGCGTCTCGCGCAGCCAATCGATATCCGACTGATAGAGCAGCCTCAGGTCCTTGAGCCCCAGCCTGAGCATGGCAACCCTGGAGACGCCCAGACCCCAGGCCAGCACCGGATGCTCAATGCCAAAGGGCGCCGTGACCTCTTTTCTGAAGACTCCCGCGCCTCCGAGCTCCACCCAGCCCAGGCCGTCTATGAAGACCTCGGGCTCGACTGATGGCTCGGTATAGGGGAAGTAGCCTGGGCGGAAGCGAACCTCCGAGAAGCCCATCTTGGCATAAAACTCCTTCAA
>CABMDX010000040.1 GCA_902385025.1 uncultured archaeon
AAGAAAACTCTTGGCGAGATGGTTGATCAAGTCAGATCGGAATCCATTGTCGATTTGATGATTTATGTTATGGATTGCTTTAACCTACCAATACCCGACGAGGGTGGACTGCTTTACAAGCTCAAAGAGATAGGGCTAAAAGTTGGAAAGTAGAGTTAATTAATACGTCAGATGTGATCAGCGGATCGGTTGATTCTACCGATTTGGCCTGGACTATATGGATTACAGTGAATAGATACATCATTGCGGCGATGAGAGTCCAGGCCATCATTTGAACCTTGCTCAAGTCAGGATTCCCACCCTCCTTGAGAAGGTCATCGAAGAACGACGCCTTATTTCCAGGAGAGGTTACGCCATTCACCCTGACCTGTTTTTCGGATTTGGCTACAGAACCCTCTGCAACGTAATCTACAGTAATGGCTTTGGCGGCCACCATTGTAGTTATGCTTATACCCATTGATAAGAGCACATTCTGTGGCAATGAATCGAAAGGAGTCCAGAGTCCATTAATTATTCTGGCAAATAAAATCGTAATAAAAGCATAGAGAACAATAATTGTCCAAAGAGTCCACTGCAATTTCGATGAACTTGCCCTACCATCTGCGCCTGAGACGAGCTTGCTCAGCCAGCTATCTCCAGTTACAAACCTATAAATTAAATAAAATACAATCATAGAAATTAAGCCAAGTACTAACGATAAGCCCGTATTGGGACTGAGATTATATATCATATCAAGACTCCTATATTATTATAGCACGTTAAATTTGTAACTATATGTATTTTTCGAAATTTAAAAGTTTCTTTGTGCCCAATAAGACAAATATAAATTGCCGACTATGGTCAAAAAATGGGTGCCTCGTCTTATTAATTTTTTACATATTTATTCAAATCTCTGAGACCGAACATTATCCAGAATGCCATGCCCCAGAAAGCCAGAATTGCAAATGTCATTCTCTCCATAGTCTCAATCCTAATTATTAATAGTGTAGAACTTGCATATATATTTTACTGATGAAAGGAAATGTCTGAGTCGAAAGAGAAACTGAATCCGCCTCATGCGGTAATATTGGCAAAATCGTTGACAAAGGAAATCCGGAAACGAATAGAGGAGAAGAAAGAAAAAGAGACGAGAGCCTTATGGAGGCCCTTCTCATATTTCAGCTCTTATGTGGCCTTACTATCATCACCGGCCCCTCTGCACGACGGGCCACATCAAATGTAGTGCTTCCGAGGCGGATTTGCTTTAGCCAGCCCGATCCCAAAGAGCTCATAATTATCATAGATGCATCCCCTCTCTTGGCAAGGGCAAGTATCTCGCTTGCGGGGTGGCCCTCCAGGACATGAACCGTGACCTTGCGGTGCGGCGTCTCCAGCGTCTCTCGCAGCAAATTAAGCTTTCCTGCCGCCTCTTCGATCTTCTTTCCCTTGGGAACGACATGCACAAGCATTATCTCTCCTGCGCCCTCAAGCTCCTTCGCGAGGGAAATGGCCTCTTCAGCCGGGTCCGAGAAGTCCGTGGTGACAAGCACTCGGGAGAACATGTTCCTGCAAAAATTCTCATATGCGGCATCCGGTCCTTCCAGGATCTTGTGGCGAATGAGCATAAGATCAGTCAGGCCGGAGCGCAGCACTCCAGTGGAGACACTTCCAAGAAGCATCCCCTCCACCAAACCCTTGCCCTGCGCGCCCATTACGATAAGCGAGATCTTTTGCTCAGCCGCCGTTTTTTCAATGGCCTCTGCTATGCTGCCTCCTTCAATCATCTCCACGTGAGGGCTTGCCGACGGCCGCTGCAAATTGACCCCATCCGCTCCGCTCATAGGTTCCACGATGACCTTCAAGATCGGATGAACGATGATACTTTGCTTTCCCAGATGGGCAAGATGGTCTGCCTGCTCTTCCAGGCGGCCTTGGGCCTCATCTATGAGCGAACTATAGCTCCAGCCCTTCTTCTCCATATTCATGGGATTGCCGGCATCTATTGCATTCACAAGGACGACCTCCCGAAGGCCAGGGATCGCTGCCACGCATTCCAGAACCTTATGGGAATACATGGAGAAGTCTGTGGGAACGAGCACCTTTTCGAACATATATCCTCACCTATCAACTGTCCATCATAAATATATCCATCTAGTGGCCAAAAAATTCTCTCAGGGGCAATTCTTGCACAGTTCCGCGAATCTTATATGATCAGTTGGCCTTTCCCATAGAGATCCTCTGCCACCTGCCCTAGACTGCTTCCCTTTACCTCCGCTCCGTAGTCAGGAAGGACGGCGATTCGCTTATTCGAATAGCTTGCCTTTAGATCCTGGATGTAGCATGTCTGGGAGGCTATCTTGCGCTGGCAAAACTGGCAGTCGCAGTCGCTTATCACGTGATTGATGATAATGGAAGATACATTGACTCCATGCGCCTCCACCGTCTCGATGAGGCGGCGGCTCTCCTCTACAGCAGCCTTCTCGGGTATGGTTACCACATTGATGGTGGCGACACTCGGATCTATGAGGGCGTTTCGCATGGTCTCGGCCTTGACGCGCATGGTTCTGATCTCAGAGAGAATACTGTCGCCAAAGCCTGATTCCAAGAGATTTAATACCCCTATCCACTTATTTCTCATGCCCAAGACCCTGGTGACAAAGCCAGTAGTGATGGATGGAAGCTGCAGAAGTGGAAGGACCATGGCCGTGGGCGCGGAATCTATGACCACATAGTCATATTTTTTCTGCGCGTAAATGTCATTGAGCTTGTCCATGAAGATCAGCTCAGAGACGCCGGGCATGCTTTTGAAATCCTCGGGCTTGACCTCCACCTCGAAGAGGCCAAAGAGTGCAGTGAAGATATTCTTATATCTGCGGAAGAAATCTCGTGCCCCTTCTGCCAGGTCCGGTTCATAGGCGTAGAGATGATCTGCGATCCTCTTTGGCTGGCTTCCTATATCGATATCGAAGATGTCCGAGAGTGAATGCGCAGGGTCCATGGAGAAGGCCAGGGTGTCCTTGCCCTGTCCCGAGGTCCAGATGCCTGTAGCGGCAGAGCAAACACTTTTTCCCACACCGCCCTTGCCTGCCACATAAATGAGTCTCATGGCTTGAATGTTCTTGAGTTAAGATTTAAATTGATTGCAACAAAAGGTTTTTCTACTTCCATGACTATTTATTAGATTTAATTATAAAAGGGGGCAAAAGATTGAGGAGTGCAATTGTATTGATTTTCATCATGACCCTGCTGGCATCAACTGCTTTGGGAGAGGTCAGCGGGAGGCCGACAGACCTGGACATCCTGGGAAGCTCGGTGAACAATACCACGATCATTTCTCCAGACGGTGGGCCGATCGAAGTTAATCTCGTAGGCAGCAGCGCGACCAATGTTCTGATAGGCCATCCACAGGAAGAGAGAAAAGAGAGCTGCGGCATTGGCTACTGCTCGGGCTGTGCACCCTGCGGCGAGAAAAAATGCTATACCACACCCTGGGACGACTTCACTAGACCGTTATGCTATCCCTGGAGTTCATACATCCCAACCAGATATAACCGGCAGTTCATCAAGGGTGGGCCGGGAGCCCTCGGCTCCAATTCTCGGGCCTGAATCTTCCTGGCCGATAGAATTGAGGATCTCTGAAAAACTCCGGGGGGATAATGTGGGACGCAAATTGGAATACCATTCTTTTTAATTTATTTCGAAAAATATTCCGGTTAAACTATCTCTTTGGTGATTTATCAGTACTCTAAATCCCCATGAAATCATTTATTTCTGGGGCGAAAGATTTTTCTACTTTTAGTATATAAAAAACCTATGTTAAATATGAATTAATCCGGAGGGGAATGGAGTTGAGGCTATTGATGATATTTGCTATGGCGCTGATGCTTTCTGCATCCTGCGCATGCGCTTTTGGCGGATCGGGATCTATATCGGTAGACATTGTCGGAAGCAGAACGGACAATACAAAGATCTTTTCGTCAGGTTCGGATAACGTGAATCTGGAAATCGTGGGCAGCGATGCAAATAATACCTTTATCTCGCCTCCACAAATGGAGAAGAAATGCCACGATCGCTGCTGCCGAGATGAGAAGGAGAAATGCAGAGAATGGGACCAGGATAGCTGCCTGCAAGGCAAGAAGAAAATCCATCCATGGGACGGCATGCATCTGGGCGTTGATGCCTGGTATGACACTTTCTGGTACGAATCGCAAATAAACATGCCCAAGTGGCCACAATTCTAAAAATTAAGAATGAGAAAGGCAGGGCTGAAACCCACAGCCTCCCGGGAGCAGAGACTCGCAGGAAAATGAAGAGAATCCCTGCGACCACATCACGCTAAAGGGAGTAAACGGCTCAGGGTGAGGGGATGTGCTGAGGGGAAGCATAGCCCCTGAGCCGTCGGGGGTTTTTCTTGGTTTTGTGTTCTACATAATATTAATAATAACAATGTGATCGTAGTAGTATTTAACTCTTTCGATATTATAACCTTAACTCCCATTAGGTAGGGAATACAGAATATTATTATCAACCCTGCTGCATTGTCTTTAAACAATAAAAATATATAGATATAGTCGCCCCACTTAGGGATATGGAGCAATGGGCAAGGGAGT
>CABMDX010000041.1 GCA_902385025.1 uncultured archaeon
ATCTCTGTGCCCGTATCGTCATCGAGATCATAGTAGAATCCGGCAAAGTTTTGGGGCGTCCAAATATATTCGCCCGTTGCTACGGATCCTCTTATATCGTATTCGCCGGGCGAATCAATCCTTCGGTTGGTGTAATATCGGAGAGGAGACGCGTCGTCCACGATATTCTGGTCTGCAGTTCGCAGATACAGATCGCCAGCCAGCAGCACGTCTTTGTTCTTGCTCAAGGTTATGGGGGTGTCTCGGTTGTCCATGAAAATCTGATCGGAGCCAATGGCTGAGATCGTCATCTTTCCAAATGATGTCCCGTCTGGAATTGATATGGGCGAATTGGAGATCTGGAATATGCCGTCGACAGTGGCGATGCACTGATCAGAGCCACGGAAGGCCATCTTGAAGTGAACGGCGATGGTCACAAGCCCCTTCTGGTCGCCTGCCTGCGGATTCTTGTAGTAGTAGGTCTTGTCTCCAATGGTTGCCGCTTCCTTGGAAGGCTGTATACCTTTATTGTCTACGACAGTGCCGTTCTTGGACAGCTCCAGGTAAACTTTATTGCCGTCAATGTCGACCGACTTTATGGCAAGCTCATAGCCCTCTTTCAGCTTCAAGGGATTATCGGTTGTGACGGTCATATCAGTGTCATCATCGACCAGGATCTTCAGAAGCTGTCCTTTGGCCAGAGCGCTTTTATCCGTGGACTTCTGGAAGATGAAGTTCTCATCCGGGTCTGTGCTCTCCAGATAGCCAGCAAAGCACTTCTCCCCCAGGAAGCCTATGATGGAATAGGACCCCCAGTCCTGGAACTGAAAGGGCTTCTCCTGGGCGGTGGTTTGATAGACAAGTCCATAGGGTCGACTCCCGCTGAGTTCGCCATCGCTCAAGGTCGCAGTGAGCTCTTCAGTGCCCACATCGCCATCGAGATCGTAGCAGAAGCCAGCGAAGTTCTGCGGATTCCAGGTGAAGTCGCCGGTGGCCATTTGGCCGTTGAGAATTATGATTTCATGGTATTCGTTTATGCCTTGGAAATCGCCTCCCAGCCCAAAGACGGGAAATATGACTGCCAAGGCGATCAAGATGCTTGCTGATATCAAAACGGACCTGAAGCTGGCTCTAATACAATCTCCTCCCTCTGACCATTGGGTCAATTCGCCATTAGTAGATTATATCGTTGTCGGAACAGCCAACAGTCTACCATCTGAGCTGTTGCACATGGAGAGCTTATCGAGTGCGATTTCTGTCGTCCCTGCGGATTATGCGACTTTCCAAAGAGCTGCCTGGATATACTCCCCGGACATTAAGATCCTTTTAATGCCCAGAATGGATTTAACGCCATCAGAGAATGCATTATTTGCTTCAGAGGATGACCTACTTCAACAGATGGGGCGATAAAAATAGGACGATACCGTGGAGTGCTGAGAGCGCTGTCCGGGCCGACATTCAGTGCTGCAGGGCAGGGGTCCCGGGGAGCGCGCAAAGAGAGCCATTAGCGGCCAAGAAGATCCAACGCCTTCAGGCTGTATATGACATGACTTCTATCCAACAATGTAGGTTTTCGCTGGGTTGGTGAATTCGATGGCATATCCTTTAATCCGAGATGAAGACAGGAGCCATTATGCGGTTGTGCCCCATCTTGTGGTAGTCGAAATTCGCGATGATGATAAAGATAATATACTCGGTACGAAAGCACTTTAATGAGGTGTTTTGAACCGATTTTAGAGGTCAATATATTCAATTTATGGCCGCACTAATCTTCTTCCCGGTGATTCATCAAATCTATCGTTAGCCAAGCATGAGTTGAGTTAGGTACTGTTAGTCATTAATTAATATTATAATTGCACCAAAAATGTCTTATAAAACAAAGAATAATCATAAAAGATCGTTAATATCTACAAAAATTGAAACTGTTTTTTATTATGTAATATGAAAATGATCCATTGATATTGATTAATTCGATATTTGCATCCAACATCGACAAATGGAATTTAACTTTTTTGCCCAAAAACCCCTTGGCAATTATCACGATTTATTATTTGCAATCATTGTCCTTTGTGTCCCAAAAATGTTAAATATTGGTAAATACGGATTAATGATCAATCAGAAACATCGGTTAAATGTTCCCGGTCAAGGTGGTGAATTCGATATGGAGCAGCCGTTGGTAAGATTGAACAAAACTTTGAAAGGCCTCTGTTTTGTTCAGCATATTCTTGGCCGGGAGGGAGAAGGCACCTGATATGAAGATGCAAACTTTGCAGGAAGAAATTCCCCAAAAAACAGTAAATTGGCGGGGGAGGATATGCATATTTGCAGGCGTCCGTTCTCCTTGTTGGGGTATCGTTCAAAGTGAATATCTGACAAGAAACGAAATAAAGGGTATAAATTGCGGGTTTAAAAAGGGAAGGTGAATAGAATGTACACTGGAGTAGATTCCGCGAATATCCTGGCCTCAATAGCAGCTTTGATAGCCTGGGGTCTATCCTTCGCGGTAGTAAACAAATATGTAAGATCACGTGCAAATCATGACGATAATGGATTTTACGTGCTTTTCTCCATATTTGTGAGCATAGCAGTGGCAATAGCAGTTGCAGCTGCAAGCAAGCTCTTAATGGCACAGACTGCCCAGGCTAGCATGGGTCTGGAAACAACGACCAACATCATGACGGCCATGGTAGCAGCAGTGATCTGGATTATATCCTTCGTCGGCATAACCAGATATATGAAATCCCATTCTCCTC
>CABMDX010000042.1 GCA_902385025.1 uncultured archaeon
GTTATTCTTAAAGACGCTGATCTTCAAAACGGGATTCCTGTTTCCATTCTCCCAATAAAGGAAGAAGAGCATCGTCACTGCCGCCAGACCAAGCAGATAGGCCCCCATCCGGTTCGGTATCAGGGAGAGGCCGTACATAAGCATGAAAAGCATGGCTCCATAAAGTACCGTGCCTGCAATATCGAACTTTTCAATCTCTGCATAGCGCCATTCGCCCTTGATCTTTGTTTGTGCCAGCAGTGCAGCCAGCATGGCATAGACCATTATGCCGGCATAGATGAACCTCCAGCCGGCAAATTCGGTTATCAAGCCTCCCAGGAGTGGTCCAGTAGAGGCCCCCAGGTAGACGATGGCCACATTGATGCCCAGTACCTTGCCCCTCTCCTTGGCAGGAAATACGGCAGTGAGGATGGCAATTGATGTGCCGAAGATCATGGCGCTTCCAAAGCCTTCTACCACACGCGAAGCGATGAGCATCTGAATGGAACTGGATAGGCTGCAGAGGAGCGAGGATATGACGATGATTATGAGGCCTGCAACAAATATCCTTTTTCTTCCATAAATATCGGCTATCCTGCCAAAGGGTACCACAAAGATGGCTGCCGAAAGCAGGAATCCTGTTACCACCCAGCCCAGGAGAGCCTGATCCGGAACAGCGAAATCTGTATTGATTGTTGGCAAGGCTACGTTAACCGACGAGGCCAGGAATGGTGTGATAAAAGACGTCATGCAGGCGATGACGAGCACAATCTGTTTATCATTCATTGCAGCCTTTCTAATGAATTGCTCCTTCATATAGAATTTCTCATGGGGTGATATGCATAACCTTCGCGCTCTATGTACCGCTTATGCTCCTGGCATCCAGCCATGCAGATTCGGTTTACTGCAGCAGGCCCCTTCCGAGTTCAAACAAATTATCCAAGATAAAATCAAACGTTAGCTCCAGGATGATTGTAGCATAAGTGAAAGTCATTATTTGAACAGTTGACCGGGTTTGGAGCTATTGGATAAGAAACACTATCTTCAGATCCAGGTGGGTGCTTGAAATATTTGATGAATGCAAGCCAAAACAAATTCAGATAACAATGGGCAAAGGATTGCAATGCGAGGAAAAAATCTAAGCTGCAGATGGCTGAAATTAAAATATTCAATTGCATTCAAAATTGGGCCGTTTTTACCTGCAAAAATGTATGGGATTCGCGTGCCCAGCGTTTATTGATATCCTGAAGCATCGGCTTTGCTATCTCTTGGTTAGCGTTTCTCATTGGTAATATCGAAGGTTATGGGTCCTCTTGTCTCAACATCAACTGCTATATGCTGTATCTCTTGTGCACATATTCACAGGAGAGGCTGACGACTTAGCCGCCGCACTTAGTATGAGCAGCTGAGGCATGAGGAAAGAGTTTGACTGGATTGATGCAGGAACAAGCGAATGATATACTCCAGTCGAAGTAAAATGGCCGAGATAGCATTACAGGTGCCAGATGATGTATTACCAGTCATATGGCACAATCTGCCTCCTGCCTATCTCTTTTGTTTATCCGCCTCCCTTCACATTCGACCCGCCCGGCGGAAGAAACTGGATGATCTGATCAACCGATGAGACTGCCTTCAGATAGGCCCGGTCCTCCACCTTCTCCGCAAACTGCCGGTAGATCCTCTTCGCCAGGTCCTCAGCATTGTACTCTCCTGGCTCGACCTCCACGACCGGCTCTGCATTTGGCTTTATGGCCGATATCGGACCGCCTATCAGTATTCCTTCAGAAATGCCGATGGCGATTCCAAGCGGCGTGTCCTTGAAGTACCTGCGCTCTCCGCGGATGACGAATGCGCCCTTCTTCAGAAATTCTCCGTGCTCCGGAGTCTTGGTGACCTGATCGCCCTTACCCATATAGCAGTCTCCAGCCACGAGGCCGCTCTTCCAAAGGGAGGAATAGCTGACCGCAAACTGGGCGGCTTCAGCGAGCGTGCTCTCAGGAACCTCTTCGCCCTCTGACTTTATGACCGTAAGAGGCGCTCCCGGTGCATCGGTATGCATTGCAAGGTCGCGCTTCTCCAGGTACTTTGTATAAATCTCCTCATTGCTGTCTGCATCCCTGCCCCCAATGACCAGAAATCTGTCTGAGGAGTAAAACCAGCGGAATCGCTCGTACCACTTGGGCTTCCTGCGCCGGTAGGCTTGACATGTCCTAGTTTTTCTTGGAGCGGCCTTGCTTGCCCGCAGCTCCTCGGTGATGGCCAATGCTCCCCTGGCACCGCTTGCCTTTCTGGCCAATTCTTTTGCTTTCTCATAGTATCTTTGCGCATTCTGGGGGACTGTCAGGCCCGCATTCAGATCCAGCTCCGCTCCCTCGAGCATTGTCCGCATCTCGCCCTGCCCGTCCATCGACAGTATCATCTTGGCCTGGGGAAGTCCTGAGCAGCTTATCTTTTCCCAGATCTGGTTGTACGAGAAGCCCTTTTCTTTGGCTTTTGCGATGATCTGCAAGAGCTGCTCGACGCTGCCGTACATCTGGTAGACAAGCTCGCCCTTGCTAATGTTGGCCTTCTCCTCTGCCTCGAACTCCAGAACAGCCTTCCTCTGCAGCTCAATTCTGTGGTCAAGGGGGTTTTGCCTGACGTCTTCCACCTCCTTTTCCACGAAGAAAGCATCCAGCGCCTCGCTGAATGTGGCATAGTGCTTTTGCTCCAGGCCCTCATAGACTCGCAGCGGTCTTGAGAGGACATCCAGGGGCTCGCCATTCTGAAGGACTATATGAGGATCGAGGGTCTCATCCAGGAAGACCGTACGCAAAGCCTGGTGGACCGACGCGATCTCTTCAGGCGTCAGCTCTGCAGCAGGCCTATTCTTAGGAACGCCTGCAACCAGACATACTTCTTCGCCATAGGTTCCTCCCATATTCAATCCCCGCACAAGAGATCTCACCAGATCCTGGCCGGCAGCAGCAAGCCATGCAGCGAGATCTGGCAGGGAAATGGTCCTGGGGTCGAGCTGGCCGGGGTGATAGAGGTATTCTTCCCCGGCAGCCATCTTGCTGCCTCTGTAGACCATCTTTCTGAGCATGGAAAGGATCTTGCGAGAGCCGTCCAAGAGCACCATGCTCCCTTTCGGAAAAAGCTCAATCACGAGATAGTTGCGCTCGCCGCTGCGCTCCACGGCGATCTCCAGCACTCTGTCGAGGTCGTACTGCTGGATGTCAACAATCCTGCCGCCGCTCAGGCGGCTACGCAGCATGGTCGGGAACTGGGGCGGCGTCTTGGATGCCGGACGAGCGGCGTGTGTGATATTAACTCGCTTTCCTGCTACCAGGAGCAGATCCAGCCTGCCCTCCGCCGGGGATTGAACCGAAAGCCAGATCTTATCCGAGGATTGCTGATAGGCCTTGCCCATGAAGCCGCCCAGGATTCTGTCTCGAAGCTCTGCTACCATGGCGGCGACGTCAACGTTGCTCATCGCCTTCTTCATAAGGACTAGTGCATCAAGATCAATCGATAAATAGTTGCGGATGCCTTGCCTTATATGTGGCGCGCTTTCTGGTCGATCTGATGCTCATGCGCCTGGGAAGGTGGCTGAGGCTATTGGGCCAGGATGTGAAAAATCCCGCAGGCCCGGGAGAGGATGAGGGACTCCTCTCCCTGGCAAAATCCGAGGGGCGGACCCTCATCACCAGAGATCGGAGACTGGCAGAGGCCTGCAGGCATGCGGATGGAAAATGCATCCTCATCCGCTCCTCCGGCATCGAGGAGCAACTTGCGGAATTGGCCGAAGAAGGCGTCCCCCTGGTGCTGAAGCCACGGAGATGCACAATCTGCAACGCTCCTTTGCAGAAAATCGAATCGGGCTCTCAGGAAATGGGAACCTGGTGCTGCCCAGCATGCAAAAAGCTCTATTGGAAGGGCGGTCACTGGCAGAAGATGGAAAAGATGCTGCAGACCGTTCGCTCTATCCATTCCAGAATGAATGGAATCGACCAAAATGAAAAGGATCAACAGTCTCCTTGAAGCTGCAGGACTGTCTGTTTGGCGGTAGTTAGTGATTGCGTCTTTTCAGAAGACTGATCTTATGGATGCAGCCCTCTTCTTCTTTTGAACTTTGTAGCGCATCTTCATGTAGTCAGCCATCTGGGCTTTTGTATCCCCCATCGACCAGAGGTGAGTGGCATTAAGGCAGAACTGAGGCTGGTATAGATATTGATTTCCAGGCAATGCAAACGGATCGGCGAGCGCAAGCCTGGCGGGAACAGAATCCAGAGTGGACTCCAGGAGGCACCATGGGCCTGATTCGCCCTGGTAGACGACCCAGGCATGGCCATAGATTCCATCTGGACCAGAGACCTTGCCCAGGACTACCCGAACACAGTGCTCGGAGATTCCGCTTGCCAGAAGAAGAGTGGCAAGGAGGAAAGCCGTATCCTCACAGTCACCCTTTTGCAGCACAAGTGTCTCTTCGGGAAAAAGCCAGAAGTCCTCCAGGCCCAAGGATGCTTTGTCGGTGACGTATTTCACGGATTTTGCGACATAATCCCAGATTTTCCAGGCTCGCAGGTCAAAGGTTCCCGCTTCGCGAGACGTTGGCAGGCCAATCTCCGCCAGGGCCTGAAGAATCACCTCGCTCTCGGTCGAGGAGAGCCAATCCCGAATGTCGGTGGGGATGTAGACGTTCGAATTCCCCAGAACCGCTCTCTTATCCCACATGATTGTATCTCTGACGATTGAATCTCCTGCCCAGTTGACGCCTATAGCCATAAGTAAACCCACCCCTTTCTTTTATAATAATTTTAGTTAGTTATATTTAAAATTATCGCTTTTCCAACGGGATGCAATTGAGACGACGCCATCCTCTGATTCTTCATCCACCACTGTTTCGGGATATATATTCTGTTAGTAAGGTATGACGTCCAAATCTAAAAAGAGGGAGAGGATAAGCCCCTCTCCTCGTGTAATTGTGCGTATTTGCTGTATTTCAAGTTGGGATCAGGCTGAACGTCTCCCAAGCGCCTATTGCTTTGCCATTAGCGGCAACCCCGTCTCCACCGCCGCTTTTAGCATAGACGTACCTGCCATTGACTGCCTGCAGGGCTACTTTGCCGTTTCCTCTATATATGTCCCCAAAAGTCTCCCAGGTACCGATAGTGTCGCGGTTGGCCACTACTCCGCTTCCCTGGGCACTGACATATCGACCGTTGGCGGCCTGCAGAGCAACGTTGCCATCCCCTCTATCTATGAGCTTGAACATCTCCCCGGCACCTATTGCATTGCGGTTGGCTGCGACTGCGCGGGCTCCTGTGTCTTCCACGCCCAGGTACTGGCCATTAGATGCCTGAAGTGCCACTTTTGCAGGTCTGCGAAGATCCATAAACCTGAAAAGCGTCTGCCTGATACCTGCGGTTCTGAGGTTGGCCATGACTACGCGGCCTCCGCGGCCTGGGGCACAGACATATTGACCATTGGCGGCCTGCAAAGCAAAATTTCCGTTTCTTTGATCAATGAGTTTGAATGTCTCCCATGGACCAATGGTGTTGCGATTTGCTGCGACTGCGCGACCTCCGCGGACTATGATACTCAGATACTTGCCATTGGCGGCCTGCAGAGCAACTTTGCCGTTTCCTAGATCGATAAGCTTGAATGTCTCCCAGGCACCTATTGTCCTGCCATCAGCAATGAGCATGCCATCGCCGCCTCTAGCAGAGACATACAGGCCATTGGCAGCCCGAAGTGCTATCAAATCTCCTCTGTCAGAGGTGAACGCTTTAATACAGACGTTCATCGTGGAATCAAAGGTGAATAAATCCAGCCAGTCGCTTCCGTCCGGCGAGCAGTAGCTCTGTCCAAGCGATGCGGCGGCATTGCTCGAGTATTCTTCCAGGAAACACTCGGTAGCCAATGGATATCCATAACCAGATGTGGTAAACTTAACGACGACAGAGAAACGCTGTCCGGCTTTGAGCGGAACTGGAGACGCCAGTCTGACCGTATGATATCCTGCCGACGGCATAGTGCCCTTGGGGCCGGCATATTGCTTTCCGCCTATCGGTTCAGAGGTTAGATCTGTGTAGATGTATACTTCGTACTGGGTATTCACGTCGTTCGTGTAAAAACTCACTGCAGTGAGGGGTTTTGCGCTGCTATCGGCAGTAAAGACGTTCGCTCCCCAAGCAGTTGTATCGAGGTAGCCAACGTTCGCAACCCAGCCAAGTGGATCGTACTGATACTCTGCAGCGAAGTTGGATGCAGGCTCGGCAGTAAAGGCTGTTACAGACCGAAGCGAAGTATCATAGTAGGAGAGATAGAAGTACCCTCTGTCGCCCCATGAAGTTCCCCAGCTGTTCTTTGCAATAAATGCACCATCGCCTGGCGGAGCCCCGCCAGCGCCCCGGAAGTTGGCTGCAGCATAGTTATCGTCCCAACCCACAAGGGTCACCTCGTGGTTAGTATGCGTAGTTGATGGATTGTAGTACGTCGCGGGAGTGGCGGAGTAATAAATATTATTCCAAAAGATGGCTGCATCCAAGCCGCCATACGTCGTGAGCGCCCACTTGATGTTGTCATTGTCAGTGCTCGAGGTTCTTCCAGGCAAGAAGTATACGTTTTGCGTGTGCTTTTGTATGGGATACGCATTGTCAGTTCCTGACTCCTCGTCACCCCATGGATAGGGATCATCGACCTCGTTCACAGGTCCACCCCATCGCGCAAGGTAAGCGGTCGCCATATGACGCTGGCCGCCAGCATACCATTTTAAGTCAAATCCTGACTTTGTTGCCAAATTGTATTCAGAGAAATTAGGTGTCTCAAAGGGTAGCAACTAACATTCGAGCGACCCGAATGTGGCAAAGGCCCAGCATGTCCCGTAAGGACCCTGATCTTTAACCGAAGTGACCCTGCCGATCGTTCTAAGGTCGTATGATGACGGATACGTTTGAGCAGCGCCTGGTACCCTTTTGCCCTCGAGGTAGCTGAGATCTACTGGGCTCGGAATATGTCCAAGCGGATTTCCTGTAGCAGTAGTCATTGTTACGCCCTTTCCCGCCTTTAGATTCTGTTTGTACTCGATCCACGCAGGATCGGGCGGAGCCTCTGTAAGAGGTCCCCATGATTGTCCGCTGACAGATGCCAATGATGTAGATGTGTTCTGCGCCCCCAACGTCGTTGACGACACGAGAAGGACTGCCACCAACATGCTGACAATCAAAATAGCGATTAGTTTTATTTCTTTCATATGAATCCCTATATTCGATTTTTCCCCTCCGTTAGCGGATCTTACATCCGAGGCCAGGCCAGTGGAGACGATAGTATCCAATAACACGCAATCAGTATTTAAATTTTTTGTAAGTTATAATCAGTGGATTGATTGGAATCATCAATACTTGAAGAATAATATCTTAGTATTCCATTTAGGTGTGTTGCATAATTTTCGCTAGGAACATCGAGATGGGCAATCTCAAATTTGATTACTGAGTCCGAGACGATTTTTCAGCAAGGCTGATAGGAACAAAGAATCCCTGCCAGGCCTAATGAAGCAGTTCAAAGAGATAGAACCTGGCCTCACCTGCATTGACCAGACGCCGGGCAAAGCCGGGCAGATCTGCAATTTCATCCTGCAATGGACGAATCAGAACATCTGCACCAACCTGCCTGGCAAGGCAGCCAATCGCAAGTTGCATCTCCAGAGGAGGCCGGATTGAATAGATGAGACCGGCTCCCTGGTATAACTCCATTCGGGGAGAAAAGACATCATCCTCTTGTATCTTCATGCCGCCGATATGCCTCTTTGCTCTGTCAGTGGCCTCCACCACCAGGCCGCGAGCCTTTAGCTCCACTGCCACATCCAGCACGTGGCCCACGCCCACCTCTACCACTCTGCCAGGGTAATTTCTTGCGATGTATTCCGCCAGATCTGCCGCGCCTAGAAGCATTGCCATTTTCAGCCCTTTGACTGCAATTTTCAAGTGACAGATATATGCATTTCCACTGTCTGGTGATAAGCTGGAAACTCTTATCTACTATAATTATTACTATATATCGAAAATAGATTTGAGTTTGCAGCATGTGGCAATGAGGGGGAAAAGGGATGGCATCTGACTTACGGGAGTCCATAGATTTTTCGGAAGGGATGGAAGAAGGCTTCGGCCTTCCCAGAATAATTGTCGCGGGTCTCGGCGGTGCAGGAAATAACACTGTTAGCCGCCTGGCCAGGATCGGCCTTGCGGGTGCAAAGACCGTGGCCATTAACACGGACAGCCAGCATCTTAAGACCGTGCAGGCTGATGAAAAGATGCTCATTGGTCGAAAGCTCACTCGCGGCATGGGCGCAGGGGGAGACCCTGCAGTGGGCAGAAAGGCAGCGGAGCAGGCTTTGCCGGATCTGGAGAATCTCTTTCGGGGAGCGGATCTGGTCTTTGTGACCGCGGGCATGGGTGGTGGCACAGGCACAGGATCGGCCCCGGTAGTAGCAAAAGTGGCCCGGGATCGGGGCGCGAGTGTGGTTGCAATGGTGAGCACGCCCTTTCACCTGGAGAAGGCACGCGTGCTGGTCGCAGAGGAAGGACTGGAGGCGCTGCGATCTTATGCGGATACATTGATTGTGATGGACAACAACCGACTGCTGGACTATGCCCCTCATCTGCCTGTTCTGCAGGCCTTTTCCGTGCTCGACCAGATCGTGGCCGAGATTATCCTGGAAATCTGCAATACACTGACGCATCCCTCTCTCATCAACCTGGACTATGCAGATGTGCGCACCATAATGAAAACTGGTGGAGCCTCTTTTATGTTTGTGGGCGAGGGCAGCATGAAGAACAGCCCGGAAAATATTGTGCGCTCTTCCCTCAAAAATCCTCTGCTGGAGGTGGATGTGCGTGGCGCAAAAGCATGCCTCCTGCACCTGACCGGCGGGCCGGATATGACCCTGAGAGAGGCCGCGGCCCTGGCCGGGGCGCTCACCCAGGAGCTTGATGCAGGCGCAAATGTCATCTGGGGGGCAAGAATCCGGCCTGAATATGCCGGTAAGGTGAGGCTGATGGCCATCATCACGGGCGTGAAATCGGCTCAGGTTCTGGGGCCTGCCGGGGGAGCAACCGAGGCCGGGCCGGAGAGAGAAAAGCACATACGTGAGAAGTACGTAGATATAGATACGATAAGATGAACGACCTCATGTGGCA
>CABMDX010000043.1 GCA_902385025.1 uncultured archaeon
CGCCAGGCCTATCAAGAACTGCCTTGTGCCAGTCTTTTCGATCATGATTTGCCCAAAGCCCTTCTGCAGGGATGTGGAGAAGGCGGCAAAGGCGATCATGGCCTGCTTGGCCGATATTTCAGCAGTCAGCAGGGCCAGGGGCAGAAGCCTTGCGGGCATATCCGAGAGCATCGCGAATGTTGCCAGGAGGATAAAAGATATGAACAGCCCTCCTCCCGTTCCAAGGTTCACATCCTTCATGGCCTGGACCTTCTTTTCGAGCGTTCCATGGGCAATTACTCCATCGCCGAAGTCGGCCAGGCCGTCGATGTGATTTATGCCGCACAGCTTGTATATGGCCGCTATCACCACTATTGCCACCAGATTGGCGGGCAGAGCATAGGCAGCGGCAAATGCCACTGCCCCGATAATCGCTCCCAGCAGCAGTCCCACCATTGGAAACACATAGACATGCCTCATGAGGGCCTCGATGCCCTCCATGGAGATTCCTACCGGTATGGTGGACAGCCATCCAAAGCCCGACTTGAGCGCAAAGACAAGGTCCTTCAAGGTTATGCTCCCTTTCTAGTCCTGTGCTGCCCTGGTATACATGTTGGCAGATACTCCTCCAATAAGCCCGGCTACAACATCATCCATGAATGGGCCCAGACGCGCCAGGATGCCTGGCTTGGCCTTGTCGTAGCGGACATAATCGAATAGTCCCTTATAGCCGCCAATGTACTTGGCAATGGCCAGGCCCAAGACCTCATCCGCGATGAGACACGTCAGGTCATTATCATAGTCGCAGGCTTTGAGGTTAGGGAGGTTGCACTTCTCTCCCTCCGACTCCAGAAGGACGCCTGCATAAATAAGAAGCGCGAGATTTGGGTCGGAGAGGGCGATGGCCATCTCCTGCTTAAACCTTGCCTCTGCCTTATCGCGCGTCTCAACTCCCGGATGGGGGAAGTAAAGCTCCATGGCGGCGGAGACTATCTCGTCCTCGCCGATTCCTATGCTCCCCAGAACATCTCTGATATCTCTCGTTGCCATGATGCTGGGATGCAATGGCTGCGGAGGATAAAAGAATATCTGGAAAATTCAGCTAATTGGCAGTGCAATATCCGAATGCTCTCGGTAGAGAAGTTATTGGCTCTTCGATATTTTGCAGTGGCTAAACCCTGGTTACAATGCACTCAACCGATTGTTATAGCGCTCTCCGCGCGTCCTCTGCAGTTGTAGGGCCGTTTGCCACTGGTTATGGCCAAAATGGTCATGGACTGCCACTACAGAAGTTATAGAGGACACAGAGCTGGCACAGTAGACTCGATTTTTCCATTACCCTTACAGAATAGCGAGGAGCCAAGTTATTTAAGGTTCTAGTGTCGATATATTATCAGGGGAACTCTATGAAGACCATGGTCAAGATTTTTGTAGATCACGAGCATCTCGTTCGAGTTATCAATACCTTAACTGAACTGGGCATCACCGGATTCTATCTCATAGAGTATCAGGGAATGGCGCCGAAGACCTGGAAGAGTTTTCGACTTAGCGAGAACCCTGATATGGCACTTGCCGCCATCAGGAATCACTCCGAGCCGGGCGTTATGGTTAATACCGTAGTGGGCTCTGATAAGTGCGAAAAGATCATAAAGCAGCTCGAGGAAGCTTTAAAAGGGATAAGGTACACGATCATTGGGCACAAAGTTACATCTATAAAGGTGAAAGGGGACTGAAGTATTCATGCAAAACCTCAAAGGTGACGTCGAGGTCGCTCTGGAAAGCATCAGGAATGGCCTGCGCGTAGACGGTGGAGATGTTCAGCTCGTCGATATCGAGGATGGGATTGTAAAGGTAAAGCTGCAGGGACACTGCGCTGGTTGCCCTTTCTCGCAGATGACGCTTAAGAACTTCATCGAAAAAGAGCTTAAGAAGAACGTTCCGGGCGTAAAAAGCGTAGTATCCGTTTGAACAGGCGCCCAATTTTATTTGCCAGAATAGAGATTGATACTCATATAACTTTGCAGTATTATTTACCCAAATTACTAAGGAGTATGGTTCATGTTTCCAACTAAAAAGGTGCAAAGTCTTGTAGGCAGCAAGATTCAGGTAGAGATGAAAGGCTCACCGCGTTATGTGCTGGAGGGAATTCTCAATAGCGTCGATGAGTACCTGAATCTTCACCTCCTGGAGACCGTAGAACTCATCGGCGGCGAGAAGACTCGATCACTGGGTTCTGTAATCCTTCGCGGCAACAATGTCATCCTCATAAGCCCTATTGAGTAATGGAGCACTGGAATGACTGCTGAGGAGGCGCTGGAATATATAAAATCGCATCCAGATGGAGCACTGCAAAGCGATCTATGGAAGGCTCTAAAGATAGATTCTCGCAAGTGCTCTCGCATCATTGCCAAGCTCCTCAAGGATAATCTCATCTCCCGCGAGGTTGAAACGGTCGATGGCATCAGGACCTACAGGCTGTTTTACGCAGAAAAGGCTCGGGGCAGACGTTTCGATCCTCTGCTGGCGGTGGACTGCTTTGAGCCCTGCGCAGGATGCATTGAAGAGTGCATGCCTGAGCACTGTGCCAAGCTCAGCGAGTGGATATTCTCGATAGTGATGGGCGTGGAAGGGGAGGTTGCCATCGAGAAGGTCTTTACAGAGAAGACCTGATAGAGCCCTAAAATCTCCTTGCTACTATTTTTTAAAAAATTTTATTAAAAATTATATTAAAATTTTACCCTCTCTTCTATGCCGTCTTAAGGATCCTCTTGTGGTGCCTGTACATGATGGCCAGAGCATCGGCCACCTCCTCTGGCGTGGAAAAGACCGGAATCCCTGCCTTTTCCATCTTGATTACGTCCTGCAAGGCAAACTCCTTTCCTGCGACGCAGGCGATGATGGGCTTGCCTTTGTAGTCTATGCTTTTCAGGGCCTCTACATAGCTTTCCAGGATCTCTGCCTGCAGGACGACGATGAAGCTCCCCACATCATCGCTATCCACACCGATTTCGATGGTTCTCTTCACGGTCTCGGCATCCTGGCTGAATGTATAGTCCACCGGATTCATGCCGCAGACATAATCGGGCAGCAGGCTCTTTAGCCTCTCCTTCAAGGGCGGCTCGAGTTCTGCCAGCCTCATGCCGTTGTCGATGATGGCGTCTGCAGAAATGACGCCCAGTGATCCGGCATATGTGATGATGAATACCCCCTCTCGGTCTGGAAAAGGCTGCTTGGAAATGGCCCGGGCCAGGTTGAACATGTGTTCGTAGTCGCGAGCCCTGATGATTCCCGACTGGCGGAAATCGGCGCTGAAGACCTCGTCGTTGCCCGCGAGAGATGCGGTGTGACTTGCGACGGCCTTTTTGCCTGCCTCAGTGCGGCCGGACTTGAGCACTACAACAGGCTTCTTCATGGTAATCTGTCGAGCGGCATCGATGAACCTGCGGCCTCCTTTCACTGACTCCAGATACATGCAGATGACGTTGATATTCTCATCCTTGCTCACTGCTTCCATGATATCGGTCTCGTTGATGTCCAGCTTGTTGCCAATTGTCGCAATAATGCCGAAGTCCATGATATGGCGCAGTCCCCAGAGCATTCCTGCCGCACATACTCCTGCCTGTGAGACAAGCCCGATGTTGCCCTTTGAGAGTGCATCCACTATGCCGATGGACTGGACCATGCTGCAATGAGTGTTGATGATGCCTGAGCAGTTGGGGCCGAGCAAGCGAACCCCATATTTGTCCGCGATATCCTTCATCTGCAGTTCTATCTTCTTGCCCTCAGACCCCATCTCAGCAAAGCCGGCTGATTCCACTACTATGTAGCGCACACCGCATTTGCAGCACTCTTCGACCACATCAGTGGTCATTCCCGCAGAGACGAGGATAATGGCCACATCCACAGGTCTGGACACGGCACTGATGCAGGGATAGGCACGGATGCCCTGAATCTCATCTGCTTTGGGATTGATGGGATACAGCTTGCCCTTGAAATGGTGACTTACTAAATTGGAAAAGACATTCCATCCCAGTTTTCCCGGAGTGCCGGAGGCTCCGATGACTGCCACGCTGCCCGGATAGAAGAGGTCACGCAGATCCTGCTTGACTGGAGACTGGGCCTTTGGCCTGGACTCGCCGAGGATTATGCGGGCATCTACTACATTGTAGCCATCAGGATATACGAAGACTGGATTAAGATCCATTTCCGTGATTTCCGGATTTTCATTCACGAAATCGGATATTTTCAATAGAAGCTTCTTCAAGGACTCTATGTCAGAGTGCTTTCCGCGATAGCCTTTTAGAATAGCTGATCCCCGGATCTCATCGATCATTTCTTCTGCATCTGACTCGTTTATGGGAATCGAGCGGAAGGAGACGTCTTTGAGAGCCTCCACAAAGACACCTCCCAGGCCGAACATGAGCATGGGTCCAAAGGTTGCATCCATTGTGACGCCCACGATGACCTCCTGGCCGGGTTTTGCCATTTTCTGCACAGAGACGCCGGTGATTTTCTTTTTCGCAAATGAGGCCATGATCTCTCGATAGGCCTCTCGCACGTCACTCTCGCTTTGCAGATTGAGCTTGACTCCGCCCAGGTCGGATTTGTGGATGACCTCGGGCGAGAGAATCTTCAAGGCCGCGGGCGAAGAGAGGGACTTAAAGATCCTTGCTGCCTCCTCTTCCGACCCTGCCACACTGGCACCGGTGGTGATGATCCCCAAACTTTCCAAAACGGCCTTGCTCTCATGCTCCATCAGGTAGCTTCTGCCAGCCGCTTTCGCCTGATCTATGATTTCTCTGTGTTTTTCTGCCATTTTGACCCCAGGATAATGCTTTTTGATCTGCATTGCTTCTGTGGTTGGCGAATTATCAGCCGGAGCAAAGCAGCAAAAAGAGCGTCCGGCTGCCTGCTATTTTGCAGGATTTCATCTCGTCAATCCAAAATTCGTTTTCTTTCATATTATTGATAAACGTTTTGCATCGCAGGGCTTTTGGCTCTGGCGAAGAACGGCCTAAGAAGCGATGCTCTTATCTCAGATAAAAGCCAATATTTAATTATGGACAAGGATATAGTTCAGGTCATCCTTGAAAAGGAGCCCTCTGTTAAAAATCCGATTCTCATTGAAGGCTTCCCTGGAATTGGCCTGGTAGGCAATATCGCCAGCCAGTATATTGTGAATGAGCTGAAAATGACTTATCTTGGGGCAATGAGTTCCAGATATTTCCCTCCGCTGGCTGTGCTCTTGGGGGGCGTGGTGAATATGCCCGTTCGCATTTATGAGGATGCAGATAAAGGCATTGTGATTCTGAC
>CABMDX010000044.1 GCA_902385025.1 uncultured archaeon
AACGGAAGGATGCCAGATCCTGCCCCCAGATCTGATCAGGTTCTCAGCCCAGACGAAGCCGGTGGTGATGTGGAACCTGACCCGTCACTGCAACCTGGCCTGTCATCACTGCTACATGGATGCCCGCGGCAAAGCCGAAGATGAGATGTCGCTGGAAGAGGGTCTTCGTCTGGAAGACGAGCTTGCCCTTCTCAAGATCCCCATCCTCATCCTCACCGGAGGCGAGCCCTTGCTGAGCAAGAACTTCTATCCGCTGGCCTTCCACGCCAGGGAGATCGGACTTCGCACCGTCATCTCCACCAACGGGACGCTCATAACTCCAGAGGTGGCGCGGTTGCTTGCGGAGGCCGGGATCAGGTACGTGGGCGTGAGCCTGGACGCGGCCGCGCCCGAGCGCCACGACGCCTTCCGGGGCGTGGCTGGCGCATACGAGCGAGCACTGCAGGGTCTGAGGAATGCCAGAGACGCAGGGCTCAAGACCGGTCTGCGGATAACGCTCACCCGCGACAACTGGCAGGATGTTCCTGCTCTGCTCAACCTCGCCCTGGCGGAGCAGATCCCGAGGTTCTGCCTCTATCATCTGGTGCCCACCGGCCGCGGCGCCGGAATGGCTGACAGGGACGTCACACCCGATCAGCGCCGCAGCGTGCTCCGCCTGCTCGCCGAATCTGCGGTGGAGCTGAAGGATGAGAATATGGAGATCCTGACCACGGATTCGCCCATGGATGGCGCCTTTCAGCTGGAGCTCTTGAAAGGCGATCCCAGGCAAGAGCAGGCAAGGAGGCTCTTGACGAACGCTGGCGGCTGCTCCACGGGAGTGAAGGTGGCCAATATCAATCACAGAGGGGATGTTCATCCCTGTCACTTCATGCCCCATATCGTGGTAGGAAATGTGCGAGAAAGATCCTTCCAGGATATCTGGATAGATCATCCCTCCCAGGAGCTTTTGGCCCTGCGAGATATGAAATCCTGCCTCAAGGGAAGATGCGGAAAGTGCGATTACCTGGAGCTATGCGGAGGATGCAGGCAGAAGGCATACTACTATCATGGCGATCTGCAGGGCGAGGACCCCACCTGTATCCTGGAGGAGCGGGCCCTCTGATTTTTTATCTGCCTGCCAGCGCCTCAAATCCGACAACCACATCCAGCAGCTCCGAAGTGATGGCGGCCTGGCGCTGCTTCTGAAATTGAACATTGAGATCGACAAGATGCTCCTCTATGTTCTTCTCTGCCATCTGCATGGAGAGGAGACGGCTGGCATTCTCGCTGGCCAAAGATTCGACGAAAGCGCGATAGAGAGAGAAAAAAAGATATTGACGAACCAGAGACGAGAAGAGCCTGGAAGCGTCCATGGAAAAGGCAGGCAGAGCTCGGGACGGCCACTCTTTCTCTGCCAGGCCAGCCAGCCATTTCATATCCAGCGGAAAGAGATATACCATGTGCGGACTGAATGCGGCATCAGACACAGATTGATTGTAAAAGAGGATTATCTGGTCGACCTCCTCCTTCGAGCGCCACTCCTCTATCTTGAGCAGCAGATCCAGCATGACCTGAGTGATGCCAAGATGGTTTCCGTAGAAAGAAAAATGCGCTTCGATAGGCTGACCTGCCTCTTCCAGGCGGGCGATGACGCGCTCGCCGACTGCCAGCGCCTTTAGCTCTTGGTGCGAAATCCCCTTCATCTTATCGACTGCAAAGCTCGCAATCAGCTCATTGAAATTGCCGCACAGTCCCTGATCCGAGCCGAAGACCACCGCTCCAAGACGCCCTCTGCTTTCAGAAGGTGCGAAGGTCAAGACCTTTTCCGCTTCATTCTGCATCAGGATCTGAAGCCCCATCTCTACGGTTTTGTTATATTCGCTGAGCGATTCCACCGCCTGCTCATATTCGCGAATATTGGAAGCGGAAATCGTCTTCATTATCTTCACGAGAGACTGAAGTTCCCTGGCATTTTTGATCTTCCTCTTCAACCTCTCCAGCTCTTCCATTTTTTGGGCCTCGTTCTCCGATCTGTTATGCTCTTCCTCTTCTCGTGATCACTTCATCGATCCATTTTCTCTTCGCCTATTTTTTCTCCAGGATGCTATCGAACAGATGAAGAAGCCTCTCTTGTTCACCAGAGCTCAGCTTCTTCCCGGAGAGAATCTGGCTCTGCAATTCAGGAAGCTTTTCGAGGAATTCCTTTGCGATCATCTTTTTAGCTGATGCCATCTCTTCGGGCAGAACCCTATCCAGAATGCCTGAAGTGACTGCCAGGAGGATGGCAATCTGCTCCGCAGCAGGCAGGGGCTCGTATTGAGGCTGCTTCAGCACCTCGCGGATGTGTCTCCCGTGCTCCAGGGCTTTTCTGGTCTCTTCATCGAGCCTGGTGCCGAATCTCGCAAAGGCCTCCAGCTCCTCAAACTGCGAGTAGGAGAGACGCAGATCCCCGACGACCTCACGATAAGCCGGAAGCTGGCTCTTTCCTCCCACGCGGGAGACCGACTTTCCCACATCGACCGCCGGCAAAACTCCCTCTTCATAAAGATCAGGAGACAGATAGATCTGGCCGTCAGTGATGGAGATGAGATTGGTGGGAATGTAGGCCGATATATCCTGCGCTTCAGTCTCGATGATTGGGAGAGCGGTCAGGGAGCCGCCGCTCTTCAGATGGGTGGATCTTTCCAGCAGGCGGGAATGGATATAAAATATGTCTCCAGGGAAGGCCTCCCTGCCCGGCGGTCGCCTCAGCAGGAGTGACAGCTCCCGGTAAGAGCGAGCGTGGCGGGTCAGATCGTCATATACGATCAAAACATCACGCCCGATCTCCATGAAGTACTCGGCCATGGTGGTGGCGGCATAGGGGGCGATGAAATTCAAACCGGGCGGATCTTCCCCTGTGGCCACCACGACGATGCAGTTCTTCATGGCATTGTGCTTATGCAGATCGGCGATCACCCTGGCCACTGCCGACCTCTGCTGTCCTATGGCACAGTAGACACATACAACGTCTTTGTCCCTCTGGTTGATCATGGTGTCCAGAGCATTTGTAGTCTTGGCGGTTTGACGGTCGCCCAGGATCAGCTCACGATGACCGCGCCCAACGGGAATCATGGCATCCACCACCAGAACTCCTGTCTGGAGAGGGACATTCACCGGAGCGCGATCCATGATCGCCGGGGCCTCTCTTTCGATGGGACGCCTCTCTTTGGCGCGGATGGGCTCGCCCTCATCAAGCGGCCTTCCAGTAGCGTCCACCACCCTTCCCAGGAGATCTTCACCGACAGGCACGTCCATGACCCTTCCCGTTCGACGCACCTCATGCCCGGCCCCGATCTCCTCGCTCTTGTCGAGCAGAATGGCTGCGACCTCCTCCTGGTCCAAATTGAAGGCTATTCCCAGCCTACCGCCGGGAAAGCTGATGAGCTCCTCGGACTTCACGTGGGGCAGGCCCTTGATGCGAGCGATGCCATTGCCCACAAAAGATATTGTGCCTATCTCCTCAATGCTGATTTGCGGCCGGTGACTCTCCAGGGATTGGCTGAGCGCTGACAGAGCACCCTTCAGAGCTTCCCTAAGCTCTTCATCATCCTGCCTCTTCATTCTCCTTTCCTTCAACTGTTGCCCTCGTTGCTCCGGCGAACTTCTGAGCGAATGCTTCCGACAAATCAGCCTCCAGAGCATCCAGATAGCTGGCGATGCTCCAGACGATTCTCGTGTCTTGAGCGCTCATCTCCACCCCGGATATC
>CABMDX010000045.1 GCA_902385025.1 uncultured archaeon
CAGTCTAGACCTTATCCAGGATGAGCCTTATCTTCTCCATGGAGGTCATATTTTCCAGCATCTCCTGGGAGATGAGGTCCATCTGCACTTCTCTCATCAAGATATCACCCGAATTGAGTCGCTATGGCCTGATAAAGATCGTCCATCTTCGATCCTTCCAGGGCAGAGATCTGCACCATCGCATGCTGGGGAAAGGCAGCTTTGATCTTGGCCGGCGAGGCATTGGGCAGATCCATCTTATTGGCCACAATGAGAAGCGGCAGCTTCCTGGCCTCCATATTTCCTATCACCGTCACATTAACCTGGGTATAGGGATCCTCAGTCGAATCCATGACCAGCAGCACTCCATCCAGATCATCAAGCCATTTGATGGCCTCGATGACACCCTCCGTAGCCTCCTTGGCCCTCTTCTTGGCCTCGGTCTCGGATAGGCCGAATGCCATGAACTCCTTGAAATCGATTTTCGTCGCCATGCCAGGCGTATCCACTATGTCCAGCTCGATGCTCGATCCATTGGCATTGATCATCACTCCCTCTTTGCGCATGGCCCTGCGAGTCTCATGGGGAATGGGTGAAACCGTTCCAAAGGAGCCTCCTCCACTCCAATCCTGCAAAATTCTGTTGGCCAGGGTGGTCTTTCCGGCATTCGGCGGGCCGTACAGTCCTATCTTGGCCCTTTTTTTCTTGAATATCTTATTTATCCAGGCCCCAAGGTTTTCCCTGAAGCTGCTGATGAAACCCATGTCCTACCTCTGATCTCATAAAGCCCATATCTGTACTAATAATTTTCCATAATTTTTATCCAGCAATGGCTATTTGCATAGTGGCGAGCAGAGCAAGCATCTTCTGATTATTATTGATACTGTTTGCCTAGATAAAGCTTCTGCAGTGCAAGAGGATTTATTTAAATGGCACTATAAAATGAATAGTGGGGAAATAAGCTACCTTCTCACCCGAATATGTCCTGGGCGGGGCAGTGATGGATATTGCCCTCGAAGCGGCCCGATTCTCTCAGTGCCTTCCAGGCATCTTTTAGCGAGCATTCTCTGATGTTCTCAAAGCTCTCTTGCAGGTATGGGCAACCTCTGATGCCTCCATCCACTCCCACATGCATCCACCTTCTGCCAGCCATGCAGCCCATCATCTGCCCCTCAAAGTATGTGCTGGCAAAGAGGCGCGGGCCGGAGGCCTGGGAGTTGATCTTTCGATAAAGGTCAATTATCTTCTCCCTTTCGATCTGTGTGAGTGCCTCCTTGGGCTCCTTTGGAATGCCCTCCCAGATGGACAGCTCCTGCACCCCAAGATCTTCCGCGAATTTGTAAAGCTCGGATATTCCGTCAACCTGTCCGGATTTCACATGGCAGGCCATCGTGACCAACAGCCCTGTATCCAGAGCTATGCGAATGGCCTCCACGGCCCTGGCATGAGCTCCCTCCACGCCTCTCACCCTGTCATGCTCCTCTGGATCCGAGCTGTAAATGCCGATGATCAGATTGTATAAACCGGCTTCTCTGAGCTTGACCGCCTTTTCTACCGTCATCTCCAGGCCTGGTGTGAAGAGATTGACTACTGCCTTCTCGGGATCTACATGCCTGATCAATTCAAATATGTCCTCTCTCAGAAGCGGATCTCCTTCTGTAAAGGTGATGATGCAGGTACCCATATCCAGGGCCTGATCGATGACACTTACGATCTCCTCCCGGCTGAGCTCACCTTCGCCGTCCTTTATCAGGCAGTGATCGCAATTGGCACCGCAGCGTCGTGTAACTTCGATGGAGACGGTCTGGGGCACAGGTCTGCCAATGGCCGTTCGAGCCTCATTAATGAGCAGCCTTTTAAATGGCCCGCTGGGGATAGGCGGAAGCCATGTGCTGGCAACTATGTCTTTGAGCCTGACCTGAGCCGGCTTCTCCTCAGCCAGCCTCTGGTTTATTGTTTTTAGGGCAGGCTGGACTATTCTTTCCAGGGCGCCGGATGCCTTCAAGGCCATCAAGTCTCTGTCGAAATCTATGCTCAGGGCGGCAGTCTTGATAAGCTGGGTCATTGACCTTTCTTTTTTCGTAGCAGTTATAGAGTTATCGCCCAGGAGAAGAGATAAGGTTAAATCGAACCGGCCTCTTGTACGTGGACGGTGAAGCCAAAGTGTCTGAAGTTGTTCTGGCCTATTCCGGAGGCCTGGATACATCGGTTTGCATTCCGCTCCTCCGTGAGCGCTATGGATTTGATAAGGTTGTAACCGTTCTCGTGGATGTCGGTCAGCCAAGGTCGGATATCGAACGCGGAAACCTCAGAGCAGAGAAGCTGGCAGATGAGCATTATGTTATCGATGCCAGGAAGGAGTTTGTAGATACATGTCTCTTCCCGCTCATCAAAGCCAATGGCTCTTATGAGGGATATGTGCTGGGAACTGCCATCGCCAGGCCGCTCATTGCGAGCAAGGCAGTGGAAATTGCTTTAAAAAGGGGCATCAAGAACCTGGCACATGGGTGCACGGGCCGCGGCAACGACCAGCTCCGCTTCGAGGCAATCTTCCGGGCTACCGACTGCCGGGTAATCGCGCCCATGAGGGAGCTGGATCTGGCAAGGGAGTGGGAGATCGATTATGCTCGCGAGCACGGCATTGAGGTGCCCGTTACCAAAGAGCGGCCCTGGTCGATTGACGAGAATATCTGGTCTCGCTCTATTGAAGGCGGAAAGCTGGAGGACCCATACTTCGAGCCGCCTGAAGAGATCTATGGCTGGACCAAGACTCCAAGCAGCGGCAGGCCTTCCCAGGTGGTGGAGATCGGGTTTGCCAATGGAGTGCCGGTCTCTTTGGATGGCGTAAAAATGGAGGGCCTGGAGCTGATCGAGAAGCTCAACCTGATCGGTGGAGAGCATGGCGTTGGCAGGACTGATATGGTGGAGGACAGGGTTCTGGGACTGAAGGCTCGCGAGAACTATGAGCATCCTGCTGCCACAATTCTCCTGGCGGCGCACAAGGATCTGGAGCATCTTGTGCTCTCACGCTCAGAGCTCAAGTTCAAGGTCATGGTGGACGAAGCCTGGTCGGAGCTGGCCTACATGGGTCTGGTGGAGGATCCACTTTACGCCGACCTGAATGCCTTCCTGGATCAGTCCCAGAGAAGGGTCAACGGCTCGGTCAGAATGAAGCTTTACTGCGGTAATGCCATCTCTGTAGGTCGCAGGTCGCCCAATGCGCTTTACTCGCAGGATATGGTCTCTTTTGACTCCCAGACCCTGAGCCAGAAGGATGCAGAGGGCTTTGCCAAGTATCATGGCTTCCAGGCAAGGCTGCTGAAGAGATTGGGTCACTAAAGGGCCGCTTTTGTTCCAGAAGTCTAAAATTAGAGGCAAATGAGGGCAGCATTTATTTGACAACGCTGCCCAATATAATCAATATGTCCCGTCTAGTGATATCTGAGGACTCCAGGTCCGGGGACCTGGCTGTGCTCGCACTTGCAATCAATGAGCTCGTCCGGCTTCCCGTGACCATGAAGAGCTCGAAATTTCCGGGCGTAAGAGTTGAGGACGGCAAAGTTCTGGATGAGAACTAGAGCGGTCCGGTCCTGGAAGAGGTCATAAGGACCGGCAAGCCCATCCGCACCACTCCTGAGAGTGGGGCCTACAAGGGAGTGCCGGTATCAGTCGCTCCCATAATAATAGAAGGCCGGACAGTGGCAGCTCTTGGAGTGGTGGATCTGGTGGGCACGATCGACATTCCAGATGTCTTTGGGGCCTATGTCGATGTGGTGAAACAGGTGGAGCGGAGGAAATAGAGAAGAAATGCTGATCCGGAGAGCAGAGCTGGGGGATCTGGCGAAGATCGTGCAGATCGAGGGGCTTTGCTTCCCGGAGGAAACAGCCTTTCCTCCTGGCATGTTTGCCTATCTCATCCGCTATTCCGTATCTCTGGTGGCCTGCGATCCTCGAGAAGGTGTGATCGGCTTTGTCATGGGATATGCCAGCGGGAGCATGGGAGCCGTTTATACTCTGGATGTTCATCCCCAATTTCGCAGAATTGGGGCAGGAAGCAGCCTCATCCTGGCATTGGAGGAGAAGCTCTCTCTGCTGGGCGCCAGAAGCGTTCGCCTGGAGGCTGCCCTGGATAGTCCCGGTGCCCTGGAGCTTTATCGCAAAGCCGGCTACAGGGAGCGAGAGCTGATCAGAAACTACTATGGGCGGGGAAAGCATGCCGTGCGGATGTGGAAAAATATTTGCTGATATTTGGGATGTGGGATTATTCTTAATGATTTGACCAGGACGAAAAGCGGCAATATGCAGCCTGAGCTTATTGCCAGAGTGGATAAGCTTTTGGACGAATTTATGGCTGTGGTGGATGCATTGGCAGAAGAGCGCCACCTGCAGAGGGGCATTGCAAGAAGCCAGTTGCCAAATAGCATGGTGGCTATCCTGGGCAGAGATCAGCTTACTATTTTAGCTCAGTTCCGTATGGAGAACAGATATGCGAGCTATTATAATAATCCAAAGGTCTCTCTCACACCACAGCAGGCTGCAAACAGTGCGCAGTGGGAGTTTGGCATGGATGATGCCTTCATCATTCAGTTTCCGGCCAGCTTGCTGGACCAGAGCCCGAAGGAGCGGCTCGCTGCCCTGCAGGAGGTATCTGGCCGGCACATCGACTCGGAGTTCCAGAGGCTCGTCCAGCTTCTCAGCCTGATGCGCACAAGACCCATCTTTGGGCAGGCAATGCAGTCCCTTGGCGCTCGTTCAGCACTTCTGCTTTTGCCCCGTGAGGCTGAAAACGGAAAGAACAGTGAGGCTATTATAAGGACTGCAGATGCATTGGGCCTGGATGCATACGGTCCTGAAGACATCAGAAGCGGCAAGTCCGCAATCCGGGAATTATGGAATTACATCAATGAGGCGACGGTGATCATTGCGGATCTGACTGGAAGTGATCCGGAGGTCATGTATGGCCTGGGCATAGCTCACACCATTGGAAAGGTGACAATTCTCATTCACCCTCAGGGCTCAAAATATCTGACGGATATTCCAAGAACTCATGGGATAGAGTATGAGGATAGCGAGGAAGGCAGGCTGAAGCTGGAGGAGCAACTTTTGGGAACTCTGAGGTCCATGTTGGCGCCGGTTGCAGAATAGATCGACCGGGCTCCTCGGGCCCGCCAATTTCTTTTGGGCCTATAATGTTATATACGTCCTGCATTTATACGAAGCTCCGACTCCGAACTCTGGTCTCCTAGCAACATGTGACCCAAGGAGGGGAAAAGAGGTTGAAAAAGATAAGGTTGGCAATCGCGGGCTTGGGAAACTGCGCAAGCTCCCTGATTCAGGGAATTGAATATTATAAACATACTGATGAAAAGGACTGCATCGGATTGATGCATTATGATATCAGCGGTTACAGAGCTGGCGATATCGATGTTGTAGCAGCTTTCGATATTGATGCGCGAAAGGTGGGCCAGGATGTTAGCCAAGCCATATTTGCGCTGCCCAACTGCACCAAGATTTTCTATCCCGATGTCCCCCGCAAAGGCGTAAAGGTCAAGATGGGGCCGGTTCTGGATGGCGTGGCGCCCCACATGATGAATTATCCCGAGGATAAAAGGTTCGTCGTGGCAGATGTTGAGCCATGCGATGTGAGGCGCGAGCTGGAAGACTGCGGTGCGGACGTACTGGTGAATTATATGCCTGTGGGTTCTGAGCAGGCCACTCGTTTTTATGCCCAGGCTGCCCTTGATGCGGGCGTGGGCTTCGTAAACTGCATGCCGGTTTTTATCGCCTCCAATCCCGAATGGGCGAAAAAGTTTCAGGAGAAGGGTGTTCCAATAGTAGGTGACGATATCAAATCTCAGATCGGAGCCACAATCGTTCACCGTGCTCTCACTCAGCTTTTCAAGGACAGGGCTTGCGTAATGGACAGGACCTACCAGCTGAACATCGGCGGAAACACGGATTTCCTGAATATGCTCAATCGCGAAAGGCTCAAGTCCAAAAAGATCTCCAAGACCGAGGCCGTGCAGTCCATCCTGGACACGCCCCTTTGCGATGATGATATCCACATCGGCCCATCGGACTATGTGCCATGGCAAAAGGATAACAAGGTATGCTTCCTGCGTATGGAGGGCCGGATCTTTGGGGATGTGCCCATCAATCTTGAGCTGCGTCTGTCGGTTGAGGATTCGCCCAACAGCGGCGGAAGCTCCATTGATGCCATCAGGATCTGCAAGCTGGCAAGAGACAGAAAGATCGGAGGGCCGATTCTAGCTATCTCTGCTTATACTATGAAGCACCCGCCTGTGCAGTATCCTGATGAGACTGCCAGGGAGATGGTGGATCGATTCATCCTGGGAGATGCCGGGGAATTGGAGAGCGCAAAGTACTGCCAGCCGCAGGTAGCCGCAGTTAAATAGCTATCTTCTTCCAATACGCGGACGCGAGTGCCGTCGAGGTCGTCCCAGGACTTTTTCGCCGGACCCTGGTCAGCGACAGGGCTCTGATGATCTGCAGATTTGATTTGGAAACTGGCGTCGAGATTCCAAGCCATTCCCATCCGCAAAGCCAGGCCGGATATATCGTCAGCGGAAGGATTTGCATAACCGTTGGAGGCAAAAGCCAGGATCTGGGTCCCGGTGACAGCTACAGCGCTCCTCCCGGCGTCCTGCATTCTGCCAGGACCCTCGAGAAGGCAGTGGTGGTGGACACCTTCAGTCCTCCAAGAGACGACTACCTCGTATGATTTCCAAAAGAGCAGAAGAGATCGCTCCCTTCATCGTCATGGAGGTTTTGGAGCGGGCGCGAGAGATGGAGCGCCAGGGCATAAATGTAGTTCATCTCGAGGTTGGAGAGCCGGATTTTGATATTCCTCCTGCTGTCAAGGCTGCATACTGCAAGGCCCTGGATGAGGGGCTGACCCACTATACGCATAGCCTGGGAGATCTGGCTTTGCGGGAGGCCATTTGCGAGCACTACCTGAAAGCCTATGGAGTAAGCGTTATGCCTGGGCAGGTGGTTGTGACCTCAGGAACCTCGCCTGCCATGATGCTCGTATTTGCAGCTCTTCTGGAGCACGGCGACGAGGTGATCGTATCCGATCCCGGCTATGCCTGTTATCCCAATTTCATCAATTTTCTGGGCGCTGTTCCTGCCAGGATTTCAGTCTTTGAGGAGGATGGCTTCTCCTATCGCCCTGAGGCGATCCAGGATAGGATCTGCGAAAAGACGCGGGCAATTCTCATCAATTCGCCCTCGAATCCAACAGGAAACCTGCTCTCGGAAGGGACCATGCGTGCCATTTCGCAATTCTCGCCGCACATTATCTCTGATGAGATTTATCATGGCCTGGTCTATGAAGGAAGAGAGCACTCAATCCTAGAGTTCACGGATCATGCTTTTGTCTTGAACGGCTTTTCCAAGCTATATGCCATGACAGGGCTGCGTTTGGGGTACATCATCGCCCCCGAGGAGTATGTGAGACCCATTCAGAAGATGCAGCAGAACTTCTTCATCTGCGCCAGCTCTCTGGCGCAAAGGGCGGGCATTGCCGCGCTGCGGGAGACGTCTGGGAATGTGGCAGAGATGAAGCGAATTTATAATCAGCGGCGGCAGTTCATAATCCCGCGCTTGAAGGAACTTGGATTTGGCATAACTGTAGAGCCCACGGGGGCTTTTTACGTCTTTGCCAATGCCAGCGCATTTTCAGGAGATTCCTACCGCTTTGCCTTCGACATTCTCGAAAAGGCGCACGTGGGCGTGACGCCCGGAGTGGACTTTGGAAGAAATGGTGAGGGATATCTGCGCTTCTCTTATGCCAATTCCATGGAAAATATAGCCGAAGGGTTGGATAGGATCGAGCGGTATTTGAAGAATAAGAATGAGGCGGGGTAGCCTGGCGAAAGCGCCAGGAAAAGGGTTTCCGTGTGGCTCAACCGACGCGTGAAGCTGTTTTGAAACTGGCTGGAGAAGCAAAGGATTTTCTCGCGCAGGGCTCTTGACCGCCAACTACAAATATCTATAATGACTATATAAGTAATTTGTCGCTTCATGCCATGAAACAGGGTGGCGGGCGTGCCGTGGGCTTAACGTATCCGGTAATGCTCTGATGACAAGGAAGAAGACGTCTGTCCGTTCGTGGGGCAGCATCCTGCCAAGCTCCTAGGGCTGGCCAATAAAGATCCCTTGGCGTCGGAGATGCATGCCTTCGTGGCACTGCATTCGGTTGCGGGCCTGCGAGGCTGAAACACCGGCGGCAAAAAGAGTTGCGCGCTGTAACTGGCGCAGCAATCTGCCGGAAGATCTCGCGCTAATACACGGTCGGGGGCATGCTGCGGCAAAAGTCGAAGGCGAGAGGCGGGCACGAGGCCCTTTGATAAAAGGGTTCCCGTAAAACGGACGCTGTGTAAGATTCCAGTGCTACTGCCGCTTTCAAGCCCAGGCTTTTAATCGAGCTTCGGGTTGGGTCAGGCCATCACTATGGTGACAGGCTCCTCCTACAAGGGCGCTGCGGATCGGCGCTGGCCCGCCTGAGACTTGATCATGCTATTTTCGCACCTTTCGGAAGAGGAGTTCAAGAAATAGGCCGTCCTTTTCTTATATCGTCTAATACAATTGTCTCTGCAAGAGTCGACTTGGCCTGGATGAATTCTGAAGAGGCAAGTCGCTATCGAACCAATGCTTTGCAGCAGGAGAATGGCATACAATGGGATATGAAATCGCTCTCGGAATGGCCTGGGGTGAGCTGGAAGAGCTGTGCTCTTCTTCGGTCATTTCAATCTCGTTTCTGGCAGAGGATTATTTGGTAAAGATTGGTGAAAGGACAATCCTGCAATCCTTTACGGGCGCTCGGGCACCGGAGACGGAGGCAGTTCTCATCCTTCACTATCTCATCGGCCTGGAAAAATGCGGCTATAAACCATCTGGCGAGTGGATCTCCTTTAAAGAGACCGAAGGCGGCAAAGCCTTCTGGCCAGCCTTCCAGGAGACCGTCATAAAGCCACTGACGAAAAGCTTCCATAGCGATCCGAAAGGAATAGTCGAGAGGCTACAGGGTAGCCTGGGCGGCAGGCTGGTGGGGGGTGGAGATGTGGCAGTCGAAGTGGTCACGTTTCCGGGAGTCTTCGTGAGGCTGATCTTCTGGAGGGGAGATGAGGAACTGCCGGCAGAGGCTACGATGCTGTTTGACCGCGCCCTGAGCAAGATCTACTGCATGGAGGACGTGGATGCGCTGCTGTTGGTGCTTGCGAAGAGGGCGATTGCATGATAATTGGATAAAATTGTATATTTTTCAGGAATAGAAACATAAAATTCCATCTATATTGATTTATAATAATATATAATTTAAAATGCTCTTACATACTATAACACATTTTGATGCCTGATTCCCCTCACCCCTTTCAGGCCATTCTTTCCTTAAAGTTCGTGTGCGTTCTCCGGAAAATATAACGTTTGTATCTTAAGAAATATTGGCTAACATAAAATAAAAATCAAAAAAGAGATCGCACTTTTCCCATTGCGACCTCACCTGAAAGCAATAGCAGGCTTTATTTCGTTCACACTGGACCGAGAGGCATTACCACTTTTTTGTAGACCTCATTGATTACCTGTGCGAGGCCTGTGTAAACGGCAGAGAATCCGCAAATGATTCCCTCATATCCTGCCAGGCTGCCGATGGCTGCACTGCCGAGATAGTCCCGGGCTGCCAGCAGCATGAACAGAATGGTGAGTGTGAGGAAAACGAATTGCAAAGCTCTGTTAACCTTCAGGGTTCCGATGAACATGACGAATGTGAAAAGTCCCCACATGAAGAAGTATGCTGCCATGGCCGGCTTGGAAGTGGCTGTGCCAAGTCCCATCGTAGGCAGAAAGATCAGGCCCACCAGGCTGAGCCAGAAGAGGCCATAGGATGTGAATGCAGTGGTTCCAAAAGTATTGCCCTTCTTCCATTCCATTATTCCTGCAATTATCTGTGCGAGGCCCCCGTAGAATATTCCCATCGCCAGAATCATTGTATTCAGCTCATAGTATCCAGCATTGTGAATGTTAAGCAGCACTGTAGTTAGTCCGAAGCCGAGCAGGCCGAGAGGCGCTGGGTTGGCGGTAGTGTCCTTGAGGCTTAGTATATCCATGGTTTGCTTCCTCACTTCTTGCATAGTTATTATTTCCCTCCTAATCCATATCCTAGTCGGTTCTAAATATTAATTTGTTACCCTTAAAATATAAACTAATAATAATGTTAATTGTTACGCATTTTGGGGATTTAGAAATCTTTTTGTCAGGTCTGAAAATGATAATAAAACAAAAATGAACTACAGAAGGCAGGGAGTTGCCACCTCACCATTTCTGTCTTTGGCCAATGTGGATTTTTCCGCAATTTCCCTTTCTCAAGAGTTATGATCATATCATATCTTAATTTCGGCAGCATTTCGCGGCTTGCCGGGATTCATGCCGTATACTGCTCGGGAAAGGACACCAGGCCACTATGCTCAATGCCCACCAAGAGATTTGCGTAAATCTCTGCATTGAGTCCCATTCGCATTGCATCTTTAACTTCTGGGATTGGGAAGGACGGAGCAGGAAGTCCTTATCCGGATGAGGGCTGAGTCCAATGAGATCCGAGCCTCTGCATCGCGAATCTGATGTGAGTTCAGGCCAATGAAACCAAGGGCCGAAAATCCTGCAAAACGTGCCCTGATGTAGGAGGGCTATGGGGGCATAAGAGCGAACAGGCAGCAGGGAAGCCCACCCTATCTGGGCATAGGGAGGAGTTCCCCGAGAAAATCAGGATCTACGACATGGCCCATGATGCCAAGTCCCGGCTTGATACTCTTATCTAGGTATTGCTGGACGCCAGGCTACCACGGATGCAGCGGCCCCCTGGGACCGAAAAACTGATTTGCCTTGGGCCATCTGCATGCCTTCTTTTCTCTTCGGTGCTGACGGGAGATAATTTATGCAACTTCCAGATGCAATGACAAGCATTAGCCTGCGTTCCATAGCTATTTTCCAGGCGACGCAGGCGAAAAACCAGATACTTTATCCTCTCGTCAACGACTTAGAATCCCTCGACTATCGGTCCGGATTCAGACCTTTTGCCTTCTTGCCCTCCATAACCAGCTCCCTGACCCTCTGGCCACCCTTATGCCCGATCTCCTCATAGAATTCCCTGCCATGGGTCTGAGCAGTCTTCATGCCGCCCTTTCTGCCCGCTTCCTGTACGGTCATCGTGCCTTTTTCATTCTTTTCAGATCCATGCTTCATCTTGGCCATTGCCTTTCATCTCCTTTCCATAATTCAAATTAAAAAAAGTGCGTTCTTTTATTGAAATGCTACATCCTACAGCACTTTAGCCTTCTTTCCTTCTTCGATCAGCTCTTTTTCCCTTTGACCGCCTTTCCTGCCGATGTCTTCATAGAAATCTCTGCCATGTTCTAAGGTCCTCAAGCCACCTCTCCTTCCCGCTTCCTGCACAGTCATTCTTCCCCTGCCCTCTTTCCTGAACCGCAGGCTCTCGTCCATTTTTTATCGCTCTGAATTAATATTGTCGTCCAAATCATTTGAGACCGAGGCTCATTTTCATCATTTGATTTCATGCAACGATTAAGATCAACATTCTCAATCATTATTAATATGTTACAGCGCGAATCTCATAATATGTCGCTGCCTTTTGGCGGCTATTATGTATCTTATCTTCTTTCAATATTTATGTTTTGCGCTTTATCTCCTGGACAAAAAGGAAAATTTGCTGAAATATACAGTGAATTTGCTGATTAATTTCTGCTAAAAGTGCCCAAATAAGCGATCTGCATTGGGTAACGCCTTGACCATTTAGCGATTCGTTAGAGTGCCCGTGATATGTTGGTCCGAATGCTTGCAGACGAATAGCTATTGCCTGGAATATTCGTTGATTACCGGGCAAGCATCGATGCCAATGCG
>CABMDX010000046.1 GCA_902385025.1 uncultured archaeon
ATGATTTATTTTAATTTACCTGTACCGGATGGTGGGCTTCTTTATATACTCAAGAGCCTTGGAATGAAGGTATGAATAATAAGATAGATTGAGAATTATATATCAAGGAGAAACTTGGATAGTACAGTAATAATTATTCCGCTCAAGGCTGGATTTGCGTGTGTTGGATTGGTTCCTTGCTTGAAGGAGTGGCTCTGTTGTCTATGTGGCTGTGGTTTTTTGAAGATGATAGCGATAATTAGATCCGCGGTTACGGAACCTAACCACAGAGACACAGAGGCACAGAGAGATTTTATCTTAAATCTGCTAGGAATCATTGATAATTCGCTTAATACCGTTCTTTAGAACAGGTACATAGAAATTGATGATTAGTCCTAGGCGTTCATGTTTTAATCTCAAATATGTCAGGAGTTGTGCTTCGTGGATCGGATCGATTCTATTAACAGTCTTAAGTTCAACTATTATGTGGCTTTCAACCAGCAGATCCAGCCTATATCCGCAATCCAGTCTTATCCCTTTATATTCCATGGGCAGAGGAACTTGCCTTTCAAAGGCAACTCCTCTTAGGCCGAGTTCATGACAGATGCACTCTTCGTAGGCCGATTCCAATAATCCTGGACCTAGTACTCTATGAACCTCGATAGCAGCGCCGATTATCTTGCCGGTTATCCTATTTATTTTTTCGGCTTCTGATTTATTTATACTTTCTAGGATTATCATCCCTCTGTATATCCATTTCAAAATTTTTAGTTCTCTGTGTCTCTGCGCCTCTGTGGTTCGTATTTGTAATCGGGAAAAGCCGCTTCTTCTGTCGCGCCTAATATTGACATCAACCGCTCAAGAAATATCTTGGCGGTTGATTTCTGCTTTTTCAATTGACGCTGCTTTTCATTAATTATTCCAGTTCTCCCGAAAACCATTTTATGGTCCCTTCCAATCCCGAATCCAGATCAAAGCTCGGTTCGTACCCCAGCTCCCTTCTCGCATCAGAAATATCTGCCAGAGAGTCTCTGACATCCCCCTGCCTTGGCGCATCATAAATTGGATCAACCCGAATCCCTGTGATCTCCATTATCTTGCCCGCCAGCTCATTCAAGCTAATCCGCTTCCCGCAAGCGATATTAAAGACTCCCTCCGCCTCGCTCTCCATAGCCAGGATATTTGCCTTCACCACATCTTTTACAAAGGTAAAGTCCCTGGTCTGCTTTCCGTCTCCGTAAATCACCGGCGGCTTATGTGCAAGAATCCTCGTTACAAATCTGGGTATCACAGCCGCATACTGCGACTCCGGGTTTTGCCGGGGTCCATAGACATTGAAATATCTCAGGCAGGCGGTCTTCAAGCCGTAAACATCCGAAAAGACCCTGCAGTAATATTCACCAGCTAGCTTGGAAACTGCATAAGGGGATCTGGGATTGGGCTTCATATCTTCCCTTTTGGGCAAGGTCGGAGTATCTCCGTAGGCAGAGGAGGACGAGGCATAGACCACCTTTCGCACGTTGCACTCTTTGGCAGCTACCAATACATTAAGTGTGCCATCAATGTTCGCCTCATTTGAAGCAATGGGATTGTCGACAGATCGCTGCACCGAAGGTATGGCTGCCTGATGAAAGACTGTATCTGCATCTGCAAATGATTCTCTTAAGAGCTCCAGGTCTGTAATACTTCCTCGAATGAAGCTGATCTTGTCGTTTATCTGATCGAGGTTCTCTATCCTTCCGGTAGATAGATTGTCAATTACCGTAACTTCGTACTTCTTCGAGAGCTCTTCGGCCAGATTTGAGCCGATGAAACCAGCACCGCCAGTTATTACGAGTCGCATTAGTTAGTCCAACTCCATATTTATTAAATTATTTATTGATTACGGAGATCGCGGTGCAAATCCTGCACTAGTGGCAAAATCCATGAATATAATTAGGTCTTCTTAAGATTCAGGCATCAATCAATCTCTTCATCCTTCAAAAAAAGGGGGCCATATTTGGTGGACATGCTTCCTGCAAAGCATAGCACGCAAACTAATGGCCAAAGCTGCATTAGCAGCTCAGATCTTAACATATATCTTGATCGCTTCATCCTGCTTCTTTAAAGCCAGCAACACGTGCATCTTGTTATTCAATGCCTGGCTATAAGCTTGGTCAATCTTCAAGGCGTTTTCATATTCCTGCAAAGCTTCTGGGTACATCCCTTCTGCCTCCAGAGCAAGTCCCTTTGCATTGTAGGCCTGCTTATACTTGGGGTCCACAGCTAGTGTCTGGTCAAAAAGATTCACTGCTTCCGAATTATTCCCCGATGCCATTAGAGACAATCCTTTTCTGTAAAGGGCATCTCTGTACTTCGGGTCCAAAGTTAATGCTTTGTCGAACTCAGTGACTGCTTCTCTAAGCTCTCCCTGAAGCTGAAGTAACTGACCCTCTCTAACCCAATTTCCTTTATTCTTGGGATCAAGTTCATTGGCTTTTTTCACGGCGGCAAGCGCGTTGGCATAATCCTTGCGAATCATGTAGACATCTGTGAGCCCGGTGAAGGCTGCAGCCTTGCTGCTGTTGAGCTTGATGGCTTTATTGTATGATTCAATTGACGTATTATAGTTCTTTAGGGCCTTTTCCGCATTTCCTTTATGGATCCAGGTATCTGTATTATTCGAGTCGAGATTTATTGACTTATTGAAGTATTCTAGGGCCTCGCTATAGTTCTTTGAAGAATAGAGCTTGCTGCCCATCTTATCAAGACTTGTCGCATTTTCTTGCGCTGCGCAGACGACACTCAATAGGAAAATACAGACCGCAATATTAAGTATCTTCAGTATCATTCCTCCATATATCTTTATTTTTTAGCTATTACTTTGTGAATATATATGAATCCTGTGGTCAAGAATAACCTTGATCGTCAAGCAGCACATCCCGCAACAAGCTGCGGGGATATACGCATAAAACTCCAACGATTAGTTTTGCTCTGAAATATATATTGAAGATGATGCCTGATGAGAAATTTTCTTGGTAACTTAGAAAGTTCTGAGCAGCTTCGAGGGCTGCTCAGAATACATTCGGGAATATCTTCATAGCTTCATTCTGCTTCTTCATGAAAAGCAGGAGCTGCATCTTATTGACCAGCGCCAGGCTGTAGCTGGGATCAATCTCCAGTGCCTTCTCAAAGGCCTGCTGCGCCTCCACATACCTCCCGGAGGCTTCCAGTGCGACTCCCTTCGCCACATAGGCCTGCTTCATTTTTGGATCGCTCTCAGCTGCTTGATTAAATTGATTCTGGGCCTCTGCAAAATTGCTCATGACCATCAGCGAGACTCCCTTCTTGTACAGAGCTTCTCTATACTTCGGGTCCAACGCAATGGCAGCATCGTACTTGGTCGTAGCATCCTGATATTTCTCCTGTTCCTGAAGCAAATTTCCTTCCCGCAGCCAGTTGCCCTTGGAGTTATCGATCTCGGTAGCCTTTGCCGCAGCCGCTGAGGCATTGGCGTAATCCTTCATTGCGGTATAAGCGTCAGCTATCCCGGACCAAGCTGCTGCATTCTTGCTATCAATTTGTAGTACTGCGTTGTAGGACGCAATGGACTCATTGTAATCCTTGAGAGCTCGCTGAGCATTGCCCTTATGAATCCAAGAATCAATGTAATTTTGGTCCTGGCTGATCGCCTTATTAAAGTAAGCCATGGCACCTGTATAATTCCCAGAAGAATAAAGCTTGCTTCCTTTCCAGTCGAAGTACTCAGTCTCTTCTGCCATGCAAATGGCGCTTAATAAAAAAACGCATACTATTATGCTGAATATTCTCAATACTATTCCCCCAAATCTGTTTAACGATAATGCATTCAGGCAGGCGCTTCCTGCCCAAAAAATAGAAATAAATTGGTGAGCCTATGTTATGAAGAATTTAGTTTAATTCCTATCTTATTCTTAATAATCCGAATATCTTTTTCGATTCTCGCCAGCCGCCCATCGCTATGCATTGTCAAATCCTCACGAAGGCCTCGCATCTCGTCTATCATTTCGCTTTGTCCATCTACTAGGGCCTTCTGGCCTTCAATGAGCGACTTCTGTCCATCAGCCATAGCCTTCTGGCTTTCAGCGAGGGATTTCTGCTCCTTGGCCATCTCTTTCTGTCTCTCGATGAGCAACTTCTGTCCCTCACGCATCTCCTTCTGGCTTTCAGCGATTGATTTCTGCTCCTTGTCCATCTCTTTCTGGCTCTCTATGAGCAACTTCTGCCCCTCAACCATCTCCTTCTGGCTTTCAGCGAGGGATTTCTGCTCCTTGGCCATCTCTTTCTGGCTCTCAATGAGCAACTTCTGTCCCTCCATCAAAGTTTTCTGGCCTTCTGGTAGTGGATTAGTATTAGCTTCTATCTTCAAGAGAAGTGGAATTGCCTTATTCATCTGCACGAATGTGCAAATCATTGCATATTCGCTCAGGCGCATAATATCGCCTTTATAATCAGAAGAAGTCACGCTTGATATGGCTGATAGCTCGGGTTTATTATTTCTCACGAATTCTTCATAGGCTGCAATAAGGTCTGCATCGCCTTCAACCATGGCTATTACTAGCTGGCCATCTCCTTCTGTAGAATTGTAGGCATTGAATTTGGTAATTCCAAAATTCATAGCGTGAATCATGAGGAAGTACCTGTATCCAACGTCGTGAACCTTTGGGCCGGTTATCTTGATTTGTTCTTTCATAATGTCACGTGGCTTTATATCTCTCGCAGGCCATCTACTTTTCGCTAGGAGGATTGGCTTTTATCTGGCTTGACTCCGTGGCAATCTCTATTCCTTTCATTTCACCTTGCTCTTCGTAATCGATCTCAGAGGTATCATATCTTATACTCCGGAACCGTTCTGCCGTCTATCATCTTCAGCGCCCTTGCAGCATTCAGTCGCACGTCGCTCTCTCTGTCGCCATTCATCGCCTGCAGCAATGGAACACTGGCCTTTTTATCGCTCATCAATCCCAGCCCCCATGCCGCATCCGCTCGCATTTGGCCGCTCTTATTTTGATCCTGAAGCATCTCAATTAGCGGCTCAACAGCGCTGCTTTTATCGATCTTCGCAAGCGCAATCATCGCAGAACGTCTTGCGCTGCTATCACCAATATTCAAGGCTCCGATCAGCGGATCAATCGCTCTTGAATCTCCGATCATTCCCAAAGCTTTGGCACCTTCTCTTTGGGTAGCGTTATTTCCGTTTTCCAGCGCGGTTATCAATGGCTCCACAGCAGTCTTTCCGATCTTCACAAGAGATGCTACCCCCTCGCTAGAAACTCCTTCCTCTGGATCATCGAGAATATTCACCAGGGGGTCAATCGCCCTGATGTCGTTGAGCCTGCCAAGGCTCCTTGCCGCCTCAATCTTCACTCCTTTTGCGGCATCTCCCAGCGCCTGGATCAGAGGCAGCACTGCTCCCTCTTCACCCGTGTCTCCCAGCGCCTCAGCCGCCCCCATGCGCCGGCTGGAATTGCTATCTGCCAGTGCCGTGATCAGCAGGCCCAGAGCATCAGGGCCTTCGATCGAGCGAAGAGCCCATCCTGCTTCTTCCCTCACGCTTTTATTGCCATCCCCCAAGGCCCGTATCAACGGCTTCCTGGAGCTGCTGTCGTTCACAAGGCCGAGTGCCACCGCAGACCAGTAGCGAGTATTGCTATTATTGCTATCAAGCGTCCCTGCCAGCGGCTCCGCAGCCCTGCTGTCATTGATTAATCCCAGGGCAGCAGCGGCTTCCCAGCGAACCAGATCATCCCTGCTCTTCAGGGCTGCAATCAGGGAGTCAATTGATGCATTTCCGATCTTCACGAGCGCCAGCACCGCCCATTCCCGCACATTGCTGTCATTATCCTTCATGGATAGGATAAGTGGATTCACAGCAATAGGATCTCCGCTCTTTCCCAGAGCCCAGGCGGCCTCTCCCCTGACCTTGGCATCCTTATTAGAAAGATTCAAAATGAGATCCTGAGTGGTTTTGCCTTCCAGCTTCTGCCCTTCTGCATATCCTGCGATGGCCAGGATTAGCAAAATGATCAACACAAAACCTAGAAGGATATTGGCTTTCAGATCAACCATCTCTTTTTTCAGGTCCTGATAAGGATATCTGCAGCCTCTTTTCCCTTGCCCAAAGCAAGCAATACATAAGCCCTGTTTACCTGAGCCTGCGTCCATTTTGAATCTTTCTTCAGAGCCCTGTCGTAAGCTGCCAGTGCTTTTTCATATTTGCCCTGTGCCTCCAGCGCCAGACCTCTGGCATTGTAGGCCTGCTTATACTTGGGGTCCAGGTCTATTACCTGATCGAGCAGCACTATGGCCTGAGAGCTGTTATCGTCTGCAAGTTGTGATAGCGCTTTTCTATATAGTGCGTCCTTATAATTTGCGTCTATCTTCAGAGCCCTGTCAAAGTCCGCTTCTGCCGATTCAAATCCGCCCTGCAATTGAAGATATGTTCCATTTTTGAGCCAGTAGCCCTTGTTCTTCGGATCAATCCTCGTCAGCTCTGCCGAGGCCACGGAAGCGTTGACGTAATCTTTCTTGGCGGAATATGCGTCGGACAGTCCCGTCCACGCACCTGCTTTTTTGCCGTCATTTGCAATGGCCCGATTATAAGACCCGATGGAGCCGTTATAATCCCGAAGCACCTTTTGGGCATCTCCTTTGTGAATCCAGGCATCCACATTGCTGATATTTTGATCCAGAGAAATATTGAAGAGCTCCATTGACTCGCTGTAATTTCGGGCCGAATAGAGTTTGCCTCCCAGCTTATCAAAATATGTGGTGGCATCTTCTCCTGAACATGTACCGCCTAAAACAATGATGCATAGCAGCAGGTGGAAAAGCTTCAAATCAGTCCCTTCATTTATGATTTCCTAAAATGTTACAAATATCTTCATAGCCTCGCTGATTCTTCCCTGCGCCAGCAGACTATGCTCCTTATTGATCAGAGGCGGGGCCCATTTGGGGTCTATCTCGCTTGCCTTTTCATAAGAAGCCATTGCATCTTCATTCTTGCCCTGCTTCTCTAGGATCAGGCCGCGGACATTATAGGCCTGCTTATACTTGGGATCAATGTAAATGGCACGATCGAGCAGCTCAAGTGCCTCGGAATCCTTTCCCAAAGCGACCTCGGAGATAGCTTTCTGGTAGCATGCCTCTTTATATCTTGCATCCAGGCGCAAAGCCGCATCGTACCTGCCAATTGCCTCCTCATATCTTCCCAGCATCTGCAGAAGGTTCCCAGCTTTTAGCCAGTTATCTTTTTTGCCCGGCTCTATATCGGTGACTTTGGCCGCGATTTCCGAGGCCTTTTGATAATTATTGATGGCGATATAAGATTCCATCATCTTAATCCAAAGAGTTGCCTGATCGCCCTTGATCTTCAGGGCATCCTGATAGGTCTGAATGGAGGCATTGTAGTCTTTGAGTGCCTTTTGGGCATCTCCTTTGTGAATCCAGGCATCCATGTATGCAGGATCCTGCTTTATGGCCATATCAAAATAAATAATGGATTCAGTATAGTTTTTGGCGGCATACGACTTGAGGCCCTTCCAATCAAAATAATCCGTCTCCTCTGCAAAGCAGACGCAGCAGAATAAAAAGAGACACAATAATACTGCGATTATTTTCATTCCAGTCATCCTTTGATATATTATAGGCGTCAGCGAGATTTCGCCGCGAAAAATGGTCGCTCGCTTTATCCCGTGGCAAATGAAATGCTCAGGGCCTAAATACGTTAATTATTATTTTAAATTTATATGAAACAGTATCCAATACGGCTCACGCTATTTAGCCATCCCCTCTTATCATCCAGCTCAATTCAGATGATGGCCGGCCCAACCTTGCGAGCATTTTCCGCTTTCGTATCTTAGGTTCTAAAGTCTTTTTCTTAAGTCAAGCCTTCTATGGAATTTAAAGGTTTTTGTTCATCGAGCCAGATGTATTTTATATTTTGTTATACATGAATTCTTTCCTATGCGGATTTATATACTCTTTTGTCCTAAAGCACCGTTACGCACTTGGCCAAGTTTCTTGGTTTGTCCGGGTCCAGCTCCCTCTTTACCGCTAGCTCATAGGCCAGCAACTGCATGGGTATGGCCTGAATCACAGGATTGAAATCTCTGCACTCCGGCACCCTGATCCAGTAGTCGAAGACCTCATCATCCCTGGCAGAGACTCCAATGACCATTCCTCCGCGAGCTCTGACCTCCTCTGCATTGGACCGCGTCTTATCCCAGTTATCCTCGCTGACAAATGCAAAGACAGGTGTTCCTTCCTCAATCAGCGCCAGCGGCCCATGCTTCAGTTCGCCTCCTGCGAGGGCCTCGGTGTGAATGTAAGATACCTCCTTGATCTTCAGCGCCGCTTCCCTGGCCGTGGCGAACTGCAGGCCTCTGCCGATCATGTAAATGTGCTCCTTCTGATAGAGCAGGCCAGCCAGCATCTTCAAATCCTCATGCATGGACTTTGAGGTGAGATTGCAGACCTCCAGAAAAAGGCTCTTGATAAGGCTTGAGCATTCCTCTTTCCTGCCTGCCAGGGCATAGGCCAGAAGAGATATGAGCATCAACTGCGAAGTATAGGTCTTGGTGGAGAGAACGCATATCTCAGGTCCTGAGTTCATGAGCAGCAGCTCATCCCCTTCCCGCACCAGACTGGAGCCGATGACATTGGTTATGGCAATGACCCTGCTGCCTCGCCGTCTGGCAGCGCGCACGGCATCCAGCACATCTGCCGTCTCTCCGGACTGTGAGACTGCAAAAACCAGAGTATCACAGGTCAGGAAGTGCTCATAGTTCTCGAACTCCGAGGCCACAACCACATTCACATGCACTCCTGCGACCTTTGAAAAGAGATAGGATCCAGTAAGACAGGCATGATAGCTCGAGCCGCATCCTACGAAGAAGATACCCTTTGCCTTTTTTACCTCCTCCAGAACTCTCTCCACTACCGTGTCATCTTGCTGAATGGCTCTGCAAATCGTCTCAGCCTGCTCTGCGATCTCTTTTAGCATGAAGTGCTCGAACTTTCCTTTCCTGGCCTGCTCTGCATTCCACTCCACAGTATCCGATTCCCTGGAAATCTGCTCATCATGCATGAGGCTGTGAAAGACGACCTCCTTCTTGCAGGCCACTGCCACATCATAGTTCTGGAGATACACCACCTTTCTCGTCCACTCAAGAAGTGCAGAGACATCAGAGGAAAAGATCGTGCCGCTTTCTGCGAGGCCTATGACGAGGGGCGAGTCCTTCCTGGCGGCAACAATCCGGTTTTCGTCCCTGGAGATCGCCAGCAAGGCATAGCTTCCATGAAGCTCTTTGAACGCCTCCATGCAGGCCTTCTCAAAGCCTCTCCTGTCCTGCTCCAGCTTCTCCTCTATTAGATGAGCTATCACCTCCGAGTCGGTATCGCTGGAAAAAATATGGCCCTTTGCCTTGAGCTTTTCTTTGATCTCTTGATGGTTCTCAATAATGCCGTTATGCACAATGGCTACACTTTTTTTGCAATCGGTATGCGGATGAGCATTGGCGACTGAAACAACTCCATGAGTGGCCCATCTGGTGTGACCTATACCGATATTTCCCTTGAGGGCTGTCAGATCAAAATCGATGATGGCGCGATCAATCTTACCGACACCCTTGCAGATATTGATCCGATCTGATTTGGTTGCCATGCCTACGGAATCATAGCCCCTGTATTCCAGATTTTTGAGACCCTTGAGCAATATTGGTGTCGCTTCTTCCCTTCCAATGTAGCCGATTATTCCGCACAAAGATAAATCCCCTCAATCCATTAAGAAATTATAAAAATGTTCCTCAGGTCCTATGCCAATGCTGACAGATCTTGTCCAGAACGGAGCCGATTCAGAATGTATTCCCTGATCTTGGAATGGTTCATGCGTTTGCATCAATTAATTTAGTTTTATTGCATGACTTATTTAAGGCTTGCCTTCTTCCTGAGGCTGAAATAACTGAACGTGAACCGACAAACGGCAGAAGAAATATTAAATGATTATAAATGTTAAAAATATATGTATAAATATAAGCTTTCAATAAAAAAGCTCCGAAACCTCCCTCGCAGATACATTTAGAATACGTGTTGCAATCTCTATAAAGAGCTCCTCTTGCTGGTGGCGGTCCATGCCGAATTTGTCATCAAGAGATTGCTTTTCTATCTCCAGGGCAATTAATCTCGTCTGAACCTTGGCGATCTTATGACGGGTCCCAAGTTCCGCAATTAGATTCATGAAATATCCGATGTTGTGCGGCTTTTCCGAGGAGAGGTTCTTTATTAAACCGCACTCGGTGCAGTAAGGATGGGGCTTGAGTCCTCGCTCTCTGCCTTCGAAGAAATATGGCAGCCAAACCTTTTCACTGCTGCCGGAGATCTTATGTTCACAGCCAGACATTTTTTCTCCTCCCTGTAGTTGTCTCAACCAGAATCCTTAAAAACTTTTTGACTGAAACAGGCAGGGATTATATATCATATGCAGAGAAGAAAGAAAAGAGAAATGATGGAGGAAACCTCATTTTTTCGCAAATGCCCCTTTTACCATCCCCCATCCCCGGTCCCTGGCATAGCCCTGCATTGCCTCCTGCAGCATGACCATGAACTGCTCCTGGCTATAGCCCAATTGAGATGCAAGGCGTTCAACTACGGGCTCCACGTTTTGCACTTCATCGCTCTTTATGCCCCTCAGGATGACGGCTGATAGAGCCATCAGCCTCAGCCCTTCAGGCGCTAAGTCTCTTTGCACTGCCAGTGCACCAAGCTGAAAGAAGGCCCCCGCTTCTCCCGAACGATCGCCCAGCTCCTGATAGATTTGCAGCGCTTTTTGGAAATTCGCTGCCGCATTCTCTTTTTCTCCTTTCCTGGAATTGATCAGGCCGAGGCCGTGCATTGCCCCGGCCATACCCCTGCGGTCGCCAAGATCCTGCTTCTGCAAGAGAGAGCTATGAAGCTCCTCATGGGCATGCTCCAGGTCGCCTCTTTCCATGTCCAGGTTTCCCAGACGATAAAGCGCTTCAGCCTGGCCGGCTCTGTCTCCGGCCTTCCCGAACAGCTCCACAGACCTCACAAGCTTTTGGCGAGAAGACTCGCTGTCCTTTTGTTCAAGGTCCAGCAAAGCAAGGCTCTGCAACACGGCAGCCTCGCCCGGCAGATCTCCCAGCCTATTTCTGATTTCAAGAACGCGTCTAAGGTTTTCCACAGCGGCAGCATCATTCTTCTCCTCCAGATCCAGAGAGGCCAGGCCTTCCAGGGCTGCGGCTTCGCCCAGGCGATCTCCATCATGGTGGCTGATCCTCGCCGCTTCCTGGAAGCTTGCTCTTGCCTGGGCAATTTTCCCCTGGTATAGATATGCTGTGCCCAGACCCTGATGGGCTTCGACATCAGGCACATTCTCCAAAGCCTTTCCATACCACTCTTCCGCCCTATGCAATTCGCCCTGGGCAAGACTTGCCCTGGCAATCCATTTCGCAGGTCTGGCATGCTTTTCCCTTTCGAAAAGCCCACGATTTTGTTTGATGATCTCCGAGTAGTAGCCGCGCTTTTCCAGGTAGCCGCTGATGCGATCTCCTGCAATGCGGGCCGCCTCCAGATCTTCCCCTGCAAGATAGTGTCCCTTCGCTTCCATAAGAGCATCAAGCCTTGTCAGGCCAAGCTCTGATGAGCGTCCAGATTCAGCCATGGTCCAAAGAAACTCACCGGCTGCTCTTTGGGCTGCCTGCTGCTCCTCCCTGCTGAGAGTGGAAAAGAGCTTTGTGCGAGCTGCCCGGGGAACAGTCCAAAGCCCGTCGGTATCCGCCTTATGATCTGTGTGATACACCACTGGAAAGGCCACAGATGCCTGCTGCCATTCCAGGGCAAGCTCCAGAGCCTTTTCCAGAGGTACTGCAGCCGCGGCTGCAATGCCGGCTGAGCTTGCAGCTACTTCATAGACGGAGGCCCTTGCCAGGGCAAGACGCGACTCGTGAGATAGTCGAGCAGAAAGCCCAGAAAAAATGGCCTCACAGCCTTCGATCTCGTTAACCTCTGTCCCAATACCAATTGCTCTGGCGGCCTGGACAAGGCATGCTGGACTTCCTGCCAGGGCAGCATGAATCTTTTCCAGCGTTGCATAGCTGAGGGCCCCATGACGGTATCTCTCTCTCACAGAATCATCCCGCAGAAGAAATCTCATGAATGCGGTTTCGGAAAGGCCGGAAAGAGGCCACTCCCAGGCATTTCTGGGCAAGGTCAAGGCATCATGAGGAAGCGTTCGGCAGGTTATTATGACCCGACTGTTGGCTTCTTCCCTCAGAATTTGCAGATAGAATTGCGCCAGCTCTGGATCCATGATGCTATTTGTTTTCTTGTCCAGCTCAAGGCCATCCAGAAAAATCAAGTACCTGCCCTGATTTAGCGCCTGCAGCATGATCTTCATCCGCTCCAATGCGGACTTGGATTGGTCCTTTTGCATGCCGCTGACATCTAACGCTCCAGCTCTTCTGGGAAGTGCTGCCACCGCCTCCAGCAGACGGACTACGCTATGCGGATTGTTCCTTGAGCCGTAGATTGGCAAGACCGTGTAGCCGGAAGTTGCCAGGGTTAGGGCAAGCCTGGTAGCAAGAGTGCTCTTGCCGATGCCCGCGGGCCCGGTGATGATCAGGGTTCGGGCTTTGCCTTCCAGCATAGCAAGAGGAAGGCGCTGCAGTTCCGCTCTCCTGTTGACGAAGCCATGCTCCTGCAACCCATACCTGGGCGGTACAGATTGAAGCGCGTTCTTGATTTCAAAACGCACTCGTTCTTCTTTCTGCAGGGCAGGGTCGAAAACCCTTTCCCAATCTGCTGCTGCATATAAGATAGGAAATGCTAAGACCCTGCTTTGCCGGCCCTGCTCTGAGAAAGCAATTTTCATCTCCTGGCGCACGACCTTCAGTGCGTCGCCAGGCGACTGGCCGCTGGCCAGGGTGCGATAGAAGGCAGATATTGCAGAGTCATTGCTCGATCCATCCCAGACGATGGCTGCTGGCAGGTGCCGCGTCGTGGCCCAGGCGAAAAGGTGCATTGAATTTGACGCTTCTCTTGATGCAAGAACAATTGCCTGCACTTCGCATCCCTGCAATGCCCCGGCCAGCTCATCTGCATCTCGCAGATCCTGCCTTCCGCCATCTCTCTCTAGAGAAAGCATTGCTTTTCCTCCTGAGATTTTTGCCGGGGCAGCTATATGCACAAGATGGGGTCGGAAGACTCTGGCTGTCTCCTTCAGCTCACTCCATGAACCGCTCTCGCATATTTGCCAGTCCATGTCTACTCCCTGCAGAGATCTGATGATTCTTTTCTGCTCAACTTCATGGTCTGGGGGCTCGGAAGCCAAAAAGAGCACTCGCAATGGACCAGGAGGTGCGGGAATCATCTCTGGCAAAGGAAGCTCTCCTGGCAATATGGGCCTGCGGACAATTCCAAATCGCCCATCGAGCCCCAGTACCACTGGAACTGGGCAAGGAAAGCGGAGGAGCTCCCAGGGAAGCTGCAGCACATCAGGAATCGCGGATGCTATAACCAGTGTCCCACCCTCCAGGATCTTTGTTGCATAGTCCTGCCACAAAGCCTCAAAGAAAATATGAAAGAGCTCATCTCCAAGAAGAGATCCGTAATCATCTGCCCCTGCTGCGCCATCTCCAGAAATGAGAGAGACGTACTGATCTTTAATTTCCTTCACCTCTCGGCTCTGGGCAGGCGAAAGCTGCCGTTCTGACATAACCTCATCTCCTGCAGAGATCCTGCAGTCATAGGTCCTTGCTGCGGCGGTTCCCGCCTCCGAGATCGTGACCAAAATATCATGCTTCATTTGTGTCTTCCTCCCATTTCTTTCAGCTCGCAGTAGTCCTTGGGCTCCAGATGGACCATTACTTCTCTGACACCCTCAATGCTGTTCTTTATCCGCTCCTCGACATCCTCGCCCACCTTATGGGCTTCTTCCATTGGGAGATTCGAGTCCACGCCAATGTGCAGATCCACGTACATCTCTCCTGGCATACCTCTGGTGCGGATGCGGTGGCAGCTACATACCCCGGATACGGACTCTGCCAGCTTGCGAATCACGCTCTCCTCGATGAGAGCTCTATCCAGAAGCACTCTGGAGCTGTCCTTTATGATCTCAAGGCCCGTCAGAATAATCAGGCCGCAAATGAGCAGGGCAATGATCGGATCTGCCAGAGGATAGCCCATTTTGACGGCTACAAGACCTAAAATGACACCGATTGAAGCGAAAACATCGCTTCGTGTATGCATGGAGTCTGCCACAAGGATGCTGCTCTTCAATCTTCTGCCGATGATGTACTCATAGGCTGAGACACCTATATTGAGAACAAGGGTTCCCACCATTATGGCAAAGCTCCATTCCGTGATATCGGGAACGGAAGGAGTCAAAAAACGGCCGACTGCAGCCATGATCACCTGAAAGCAACTGGCGAAGAGGAGCACAGCAATGCCAAGAGTGGCAAAGGTCTCGAACTTGGAGTGGCCATAGGGATGCTCTCTGTCCGGCGGCCGGGAGGCCAGAGAGATGCCCACAAGGCCGATGATATTGGAGGAGCTGTCGAACAGAGAATGAAGGCCGTCTGTTGTCATGCTCAGGGAATTGGTAAAAAGCCCGTATGCACCCTTGAAGAGGGCCACTATTATGTTCAATATGAATATGATTATCAGAGTGCGCCGAACTGCGTCATAGTAGGCCATCAATACAGGTATGCCGGGGAAGCGATAAATAATTTTTTAGACCTCTAAAATGAATCATAAATCATGATCGCGACTGATTATCTGGATTTCGAGACCAGTGTCGATGACATGCTGGATATAACAGGAGATATAAAAAGAACTCTAGAGGAGTCCGGCCTTCAGGCTGGGATCGTTACGGTCTTTGTGCCCGGAGCCACGGGGGCTGTCACCACCATTGAATATGAAGATGGACTGGTATCAGACATGTGCGATGCTCTGCAGAGGCTGGTGCCAAAAGATATCGTCTATGCACATAACCAGAGGTGGCATGACGGAAACGGCCACTCGCATATTCGCGCCTCGCTCATCGGGCCGAGCCTCAGCGTGCCCTTTGCGGGAGGAAAGCTGATGCTTGGAACCTGGCAGCAAATCGTCTTTCTGGAGCTTGACAATCGGCCACGCCAGCGGAGAGTAATTTTGCAGATCATGGGAGAATAGGCTCTTTTGGGTGCCTATTTATGCGAGCCTCCTTCAAAGCCCGCGCTATAGCTTTTTTATAGCAATCGTGGTGGGAAGCCCCATGCCGCTTAGGTCCTCGGGCCACAGGATCCGGCGATTGCTTTCTCGGTCTACTAGTGTGATATTATCCAGATGCCAGTAACCCGTTTCATTGACATTGGGCATAAGCGCGCGAGATGAGTAATACCCATCCTTATTCGTGCCCGAGGTGAGATCTTGAGCTGCAAATAGCACTCTTGCCTTCTCGCTGCCCGAGGGACTGGAAAAATAGGCTGCAGAGGCCCAGACGCACTGATCGTCGATGATATGGGCGGTGAAGTTCACAGTGCGAGATGCATTGACCGGCACGAAGGCGGGCTCAAAGGCAAAGCCTGCAAGGCTTGGGGCCTGATCGTCGGCTAGGGCTGACGGATAACTTTGGGGTGGTATCAGGGGATCGGATGTATCCTGGGAAGAGATGCAGTCGATGCTGCTGGCAAGCTTGACCGTCTTCTGCACCGAGAAAGAGCCCACCAGATCCTCGACGCTGCGCCCGTATGCAGAGGCCGGGCTAAAAAAAATGAGGAGAATGAGCATAACCAAAGCAAGAATCCTCATGACCAAGCCAGTAACACCCCAGAGGAGCATCGGTGCCAGACGGCCAAAAAGCTTTTCCTGGAGGAGACTCTAGCTCAGCCCTTCCGCCAGTACCTCCCCTTCATGCGTCACAAAGATCTGGGCATCCTGCTCCAAAGCCCTCTTCTTGAATAGCCGTGGAGCCTTTCGCCGAAGCTGCACAATGATATCGAGAGACGTGATCGGCAGGTGTATGCCTTTTTCGTCTGCAGCGGCAAAGATCATCTTGGGCAGATCAAAGACATCCGTTCCTGCCTCTGCCTTCAGGGAGATTGGGGCACGGATCATCATCCACTGCTGGAGTGTGCATTCCGCCCGGCGGATATTCTGATGGGCTCGCTTCTCCAGGATGCTGATGTTGGAGCGCGTGGTGCCAAGTATTTCCGCCACCTGCTGCTGGGATTTTCCCGCAAGGCGCATTTGAAGAACTTTTATTTGCCTTCTTGTGAGCAGTGAATCCTGTGTATCATCACTGCTTGCTGCCTCTTCTTCCTCTGCCATTCTTCCTGTATCTTTCGATTTCATAAACCCTTGAATTTGAGAGATGTACGAGCAGATAAAAGCATCCTTTGGTCGCAAATTAGGCGGGACACGGATACATCGAGCCGTAGAAGAAGTTATATCTCAAACGCACTAAATGCCGAAATTGATGCTGAGACGATTGTCAATCCTTGTCACCGGCGGCGCAGGCTTCATCGGCAGCCATCTGGTGGAAAGACTGCTACAAGAAAATGATGTCACCGTCCTGGACAACTTCAGCTCAGGAAAAAGAGAATTTGTCGCGCCGCACATAAATGATCCCCATTTCCGTCTTATTGAAGCGGACATGCTTGATGCCGCTGCAGTGGAAAGGGCCCTCGCAGGGATGGATATGGTCTTTCACCTGGCCGCGAACCCGGATGTGAAACTGGGCGCAGAAAATACGCGTGTGCATCTGGAACAAAATGTTCTGCCCACCTATAACCTACTGGAGGCGATGAGAAAGGCCGGTGTCCGCCGGATCGCCTTTACATCCACATCCACAGTTTATGGCGAGGCGAAAGTTGTGCCCACTCCAGAGAGCTACGGCCCATTGCTTCCCATTTCTCTTTATGGCGCATCCAAGCTTGCCTGCGAGGCCCTGATATCCTCCTATTGCCACACCTTCGATATGCAGTCCTGGATCTACCGCTTCGCCAATATCGTGGGCGAAAGAGGCACGCACGGCGTCCTGGTGGATTTCATCCGAAAGCTTGGCAAAAACCCAAAAGAGCTGGAGATCCTGGGCTCAGGCAAACAGAGCAAGTCTTACCTGGAGGTCAGGGACTGTATAGCGGCTATGCTTCATGCAGTTGAGCATTCCGGTGAGGAGGTCAACGTCTTCAACATTGGGTCCTCTGACTACTTGGATGTAACAGGCATTGCAGACATTGTAGCAAAGCAGATGGGCCTTTTTGGTGTCAAATATAAATACAGCGGCGGCATCGATGGCCGGGGCTGGAAGGGCGATGTTATGGTTATGTTGCTCTCCATAGAGAGAATCGAAAAGCTTGGCTGGAGTCCACGCATGGGCTCGGCGGGAGCTATCGAATCTGCCGTAAAGTCACTGCTAAATGATGCAGCTATGAAGGCATAATGCAAAAGGTATAATAATACTGCATCTACGTCACAATGCTCTTAGAGTATTTGGTGTCCTTCCACCAATCACCTTCCAGCAGCGTGGCATTGTAGCCCATGAGCTTGAGGCTATAGAAGAGCCTGTAGGCCTGAGGCGTGCCGTAAACGATCTGAATTCCAGTCGCATCAAGACTTCGCCGGTCAAGAAGCTCCTTTAGCGTGGCTGCATCCTTTATCCGTGAGTTCTCATAAAGATTGTCAACTGTCAGAGGAATGGCGTTGGTGAGACTGTTCCTTCCGAAATCTGCAAAGTCCCGCGCATCCAGAATCTGAACATTGCCCTGGGATTGCAGGTTCTCAAGATTGTCTGCAGTCACCTGTAGCCAAGGGACAATGTGCTCTGTGTAGTTGGTGGGTGTAGGATTGGGCGCATTCTTTACAAGCGAGACGCCGGCCTGTACGGCTGCATCAGTGCCGCCATCTAGCAGGCTCACATGCTTTTGGCCCAGATAATTAAGAGCCCAGAAGACAAAAGCTGCCTCTTCGCCAGATGTGCCTCCGTAAATGAGAAGGTTGTCACTCTGGTTTATGCCGGCTTTGCACAAAGCCGCTTCTGCTTTGGATTCATCCAGGCCGCCGCTTTTCTGCAGGTCCTTCCAGTAGAGGCTCCGAGCGCCCGGAAGGTGGCCGCTCCGGTAATCGCTTGGTGCACGGACATCCACAATGACTTGACCCGACTCTCCTGGGGGCGCAAATGCTATGAGATCTGCTGCAGCATAGCTCTTCGACGCATCTATGGCCTTTTCGGCATTTGATACACTATCGCTCTCGGTTACTGCAGTTCCTTTGCTCTTGGCAATTGACGCATCCATTTCGGCCTTCTCATAGGCATCCTTCTTGGCCAGCCAGCCGTCCAGGTCAGTCCAATCTGGGCAGGTGGGACAGAACTCGCCGGTTTCTGTGCCCGCCAGGGCCATAATTACGATGAAATTCAAATAAACGGCAGCAAACAGCGAGAGCACAAGCGCAATTCCAGCCGCCTTTTGCAGGCCCAAAGACCTGAACACACTGCCACCCATCGAAATCACTCTGGGGATAGGAAGATGTGCCACTATTTCAGGCTTACCAGAAAAGGGAAACTATATATAGAGCTAACTTGTTCATCATAGTAATAAAATATACTATGATGTACTAATCAGTGCATTAGCTATGAGCTGATCTGATTTCAAAGAGGTAACAGAAGTGAGAGGAACATCTATTCGCCTGGAGAGAATATTCAACCGCAGCACAGGAAACGCAGTCATAATCCCAATGGACCACGGAGTTACCGTTGGCCCCATCAGGGGCATCGGAAGCATCAAGGACATTGCAGCAGCCGTGGCATTGGGAGGAGCTGATGCCGCCATCGTCCATAAAGGCGCGGCCTCCTTCGGTCACCGGGGCTATGGTCGGGATCTGTGACTTATCATCCATCTCTCAGCCTCCACGGCTCTCGGACCAGACCCCAACAATAAGGTCCTGGTGGCAACGGTTGAGGAGGCGCTGAAAATCGGTGCCGACGCTGTCAGCATCCATGTCAACGTGGGTGCAGAAGACGAGAGCAATATGCTCTCCACATTTGGGGCCGTCTCCCGCAGTTGCCAGGAATGGGGCATGCCGCTGCTGGCGATGATGTATCCCAGGGGAAAGAAGATCCAGGATGAATATGCTCCCGAGTACATTGCCCATGCTGCGCGGGTGGGTGCAGAGCTTGGAGCGGATATTGTCAAGACTAACTATACCGGGGACGCGGACAGCTTTTCTCGCGTGGTGGAGAGCTGCCCCGTTCCTGTAGTCATTGCCGGCGGGCCGAGGGTGGAGTCGGAATCGGATCTGCTCAGAATGGTCGAGGGAGCCGTAAGCGCAGGAGCACGCGGAGTGGCCATCGGCAGAAACGTCTTCCAGCATGATGATCCGGCGCTGATTACCAGTCGCATCTGCAGTGTAGTGCATAAGGGCATGAATGCAAAGGAAGCAATGGGGATCTCATCCAGGCAGCAAGAATAAAAGGTATATTTGCAAAGTAGCCTCTGATGAAAGCTCCAAAAGCCGCGATCCGGGTTGTGGCCCTGGCAATCCTATTTCTTCTGCCAATTGCCCCGGCGGTTCTCTGCAGTGCAGATGAACATGGGGCCGGGGACTCCGGCCTCGAGGTCCTTTCAATCTCTGGCAATCTGGAGCAGGCCAGGCCGTCATCAATCATGGTACTGCTGCAAAATAATGGCCCATCCAGAGAAGTGGCAGAGGAGTATGGCCTTGGTGATGCCAATCCGAGCAGCATTGTGGCGGCACTGCATAGCAGTGACGACCGGATCAAGATACTCTCCGGCCCCCAATTCGCAGGCTCTTTGGCTCCTGGAGAAAATCGCAGCCTTCAGTTCACTGCCTTTGCAAAAGGAGCGCAGGTGGGCGTCTATCCTCTCATTCTCAAGCTCAACTGTTCCCGTCTTTCGAGTGTTGCAGCCACTGGTGAACAAAGCCTTCCTGACCTTGTCTTTGTTTATCAGAAGATAGCCCAGGAGATCCCTCTGCAAGTAGGGTTAATAGCAGGACCAAAGATTGAGGCAAATGAGCTGCTTGGCACTGCCGTGCCTGGGAGGGAGTCGGAGCTGGAGATTGTTCTGGCAAACCAGGGAGATGAGGCGGCCAGCGACCTTCAGGTGCAGGCCTATCCCCAGCAGCCGTTTCTCAGTATTCAGAACAGTGGAGGGCAAATAGTTCTCCGGCCCGCTGAATCTGCCAGAACAAAGCTGCAGGTATTCACAGATGAGAATGCTTCACCTGGATACTATGCCCTGCCCTGCAAGGTGTTCTACAGAGATGGAGAGCTGCACAGTCAGGAGATCGCAATGGTGGTGCCTGTGAATAATGATGGCCTCAATAGCTGGCTGATTCTGCCTGCGGCAATATTGCTGCTGCTGGCAGGAGTCATTTTGGGAGCAAAGGGGTACTTCGGCCAAAAGAAAAAGATGCATAGAAGCCTGGTGAGGCTGAAGAGATGAATTTCTGAAATATTGAAAAATATTAAAATCATCTGTTGGCAAATGGTTAAGATGTCAGGTGCAGGAAGCGCTTCTGTGCCTCCTCTAAAATCTCAGCTTCACCTGGGATGAACCCCTCGCGCATAAGCACCTTTCCGTTCACGATGGTTGTGTCCACTCCGCCTGTCATGCTATAAACCAGGTGAGAGATAATATTCGTTTGCGGGTAGAACCACGGCCTTTGCAGGTCTATCAGAGCCAGATCAGCCAATGCGCCCTCATGCATCCCCATATTGAGCCCGAATGCCCTGTAGGCGTTTTCTGTGGCCACGCGCCATATTTGTTCGGCTGAGAAGGCTTCAGGAGTGTGGTAGGCGTTCTTTTGCACAATTGCCGTCACCTTCATCTCCTCGAAGAGGCTGAGGTTGTTATTGCTTGAGGCTCCATCAGTTCCCAGGCAAACGTTCACCTGCGCCTTCATCAGCGTATTCAAGGGCGCTATGCCCGAGGTCAGTTTCAGATTGCTGACTGTGCAGTCCACCACATTTGCCTTTTTCTCCGCCAGAAGGTAGCAGTCCTCTTCTGAGAGCCAGACGCAGTGCACAGCAGCCAGGCGCTCATTTAATAGCCCGAGGGAATCGAGATATTCCACAGGGCTCTTGCCCTTGGTGAGCAGAAATCCGTCCACCTCCTCGCGGGTCTCGGAGAGGTGGATATGAATCATGGTATCATTCCGATCCGCGACCTCCTTTACCTTTTGCAGCGTCTCCTCCGAGCAGGTGTAGGCGGCATGGGGACCGAGAGTTGGCACGATGAGGTCGTCCCCCTTCCAGCGGCGTATAAAGGGCTCAGCCTGGCTGAGGAACTCGGGCTTCATATCGAAGACCACGCCGGCCATGAAAGCGCGCAGACCCATTTCTTTGGTCGCCGCTGCAGCAGCATCCGGAAAATAGTACATGTCATTGAAGCATGTGATGCCGAAACGGATATGCTCCAGGCAGCCCAGCTTCACGCCCCAGCGGATGTCCTCCTCAGTCAGGCGGGCCTCCAGAGGCCAGATCTTCTCCCGTAGCCAGGGCATAAGCTCCATATCGTCTGCATACCCTCGCAGCAGTGTCATGGCCAGATGGGTGTGGCAGTTGACAAGGCCCGGGATGGCCAGCTTTCCCCGGCCATCGATGACCTCGTCATCATTTTCATCTTGCAGGTCGCGGCCTATCTTCGCGATTTTGCCGTTCTCGATGAGAATATCACGGCCAGGCAATAGAGCACTGGATTGGAGAATGGAGACGTTCTTTATCAGCATCAGATTAAGGTCGACGGGAGGAATATTAAGATTATCCAAGGCATGATGATCGTCAGGCTTAAGATCTCCTAGCCCCTGAATTAGGAGGCGGGCTGAGGTAGCCAAGCGGCCTACGGCGCTGGTCTTGAGGTACTGGACTCCTCTGGAGGACAGGACAGGCAAACCAGTGGTGCATCGCACCTCGTGAGTTCAAATCTCACCCTCAGCGTCTATTTTTCCCTGAAAAAAAAGATGCAATTTGCTTTATGAATACCCCGCTTGGCTTTCAGCGGGGTACACCGTTCGATTTGTGGCAATTCATCGCGGACCTATGTCCAAAACTCAGGCTTGAGGCTCCCCCCCTTATCCCAAATCCCCCAACATGCTCCACGAGCTCCCTCTTCAGCAGCTTTCCAGCTCTCATCGAATGCCTCAAAATAGAAGTAAGGGACGTTATTATCCGCGGCCCATTTCACAAACGCTTTGAAATATTTTGCAGCATTCTCTTGCGAGGCAATAGATTGCCCTTTCGGGCTGCCGCAGCTAGGCCATCCTGTCTCGGAAATCAGAACCTGTTTCCCCTGAGCCCGGGGAATAGCATACTGATAATAAGCCCAGTTCATGTTGTCAATGGCTTGATCCACATTGACTCCATTGGGATCGGCATAGAACGGATAGATATTCACCAAAACGATATCGACAACAGCTACGATATTGGGTCTCTCCAGTTCGCCATATGCAAATGCATAGGTAACGGGAATTCCTGATGGGATGGCGCTTCTGACTTGCTGGATGTAACCAATGAGTTCATTCTCAGTTAGGGAGCGACCTGAACCCAGGGACAGAGCCTCGCTGCCTACTATAACCATATCGGCCTGACCAGCATTGGCTACTTGAATGAGGTTATTTATCTGTTCTTGATTATTGCCATTCTTTTCGAGCCATGCTCCAACAGCGACCTTCAATCCCATTTCATGGGCAATGCGACCAGCATTCTCCAGGCCATATGTACATCCAAATGTTCTCACCCAGGATGTGTAGGGTGCAATGATCCTCATTCGTGCTCTTATTTGATCTTCACTAATTTGCCTGGTCAGAGGATTATTTGGATTTTGCCCGTCCATATAAGGGCTGAAGTCCAGTCCATAAGTAGAGGTTATTCCTTCGACGTTCAAAAGGAACTTCTCCCAGGATCCTGCTGAGTTGCGGTTCGCCACAACTCCATCGCCGCCTCCTTTTTCAGCACAAACATACTGGCCATTGGCTGCACGGAGGGCTACATAATTATTGCCCAAATCTGAGGATTTGAACATCTCCCAGGACCCGACAGCGTTGCGGTTAGCATAGACTCCATCTCCACCGCCGCCTTCGGCGCAGACAAATTGACCGTTGGAAGCACGAAGGGCCAAGTTATTATTGCCCAAATCCATTCGTTTAAAGGTCTCCCAGCTTCCTTTAGCGTTGCGGTTGGCAACCACCTCACGGCCGCCACCACCTTCAGCGCAAACATACTGGCCATTAGAGGCTCTCAGAGCTATATTATCAAGATTGATGCGTTTGAATGTCTCCCATGCGCCTACAGCGTTGCGGTTGGCCACGACCGCTCCGCCTCCGCCGCCTTCTGCACAAACGTACTGGCCGTTATAAGCACGAAGTGCTACATTGTTGTTTCCTAGATCGATGAGCTTGAATATCTCCCATGCGCCTATTGCGTTACGGTTGGCCACAATGACATTGCCGCCGCCACTTTCAGCACATGCGTACTTTCCATTGGAAGCTTGAAGGGCCACATTATTATCCCCCCGATTGATAAGCCTGAACGTTTCCCATGAACCTACCGCATTACGGTTGGCTACAACTCCATCCCCGCCGCCACCTTCTGCGCATATGTACTGTCCGTTTGCGGCCTGAAGTGCGATATCATCCTTTGCTTCTGATACATTCCCGAGAATAGATGCCATAATTATGGGGAGCAAGCTTATGAAAAGCGCAATGCGAAACAGCAGACTAGTCTCCATCGATCTCACTTCCATTGCAAAATAGATTGCTGAGCGATATCATCTGATCACATCCGTATTTTCCCAGCAAACCATCAGATAATTGAATTCGATTGCAACCATTCCACATATCTCATCCCTTGCCTGTAATTTATTGCTTACATACTATAAATAATTTTTGTGTATATAAATTATTTTCCCGATAAAAACTGCCTCTACTCTTTCGGATCTTCGTGATTCCCATGTGGCTGCCCCCAAAACAAGAATATCTTCTTGCGGGAAACGAATCTCTCCAGCTCAAATCACAGCAAGGCTTATCAGGCATCGAAGTTCTATCGGCTAATTAGAAAAGTTATATTTTGACCCATAATCCCTACAAAAATCAGATAAAAGGAGAGAATAATGACGGAGGATCTCAAAGCAGTCTACAGCAGGGCTCCTGGAATCTTCCAGAAGCTAGAGCACGAAATCGATAAAGTTATGGTCGGCCAGAAGGTGGCCATCGAGCAGCTTCTGGTGGCCATTCTGGCCGGAGGCCATGCTCTTTTGGAGAGTAATCCGGGCCTTGCCAAGACGCTGCTGGTGAAGACCACGGCTTCCTGCATGGGCCTTGACTACAGCCGGATTCAGTGCACCCCGGATTTGATGCCTGCCGACATCACAGGCACCACCATTATCGAGGAGGCGAGCGGAGCCAAGAAGTTCCGTTTCGAGCCCGGACCGGTCTTTGCCAACATCGTCCTGGCAGATGAGATCAACAGGGCATCCCCCAAGACCCAGAGCGCCCTTCTGGAGGCCATGCAGGAAAAGCAGGTAACGGTAGGAAACAGGACCTATGCCCTGGAAAAGCCGTTCTTCATACTGGCCACACAAAATCCAATTGAGATGGAAGGCACCTTTCCCCTGCCAGAAGCGCAGCTCGACCGATTTCTGCTCAAGATCTTCATGGAGTATCCCTCCCAGGAGGAGGAGATGGAGATCCTGGAAAGATATACCAAACGCAGTGAGCCTACGGTGGAGACTGTGGTAAGCAGAGAAGAAGTGATCGCACTGCAGAAGCTTTGCCGGGATATACCTGTCTCCGACGAGCTGAAGAAGGCGGCAGTCAGCCTCGTCCTTGCCACCCGCCACTGGGAAGGCGTCCAGTATGGGGCAAGCCCCAGAGCCTCCATCGGCCTTGGCAGAGAGTACAAGGCCAGAGCCTTCCTGGAGGGCAGAAACTATGTCTCCAAAGAGGATCTGCATGTCATGGCCTATCCAGTCCTGCGGCACAGAATAATCCTGGGATTCGAGGCGGAGCGCAAGGGTCTGACACGCGATCAGGTTGTAGGAGACATTCTCAAGAGCCTGTCGATGTAATTTGGGATAAAAAGCATGGACACTGAGTTCTTCAAAGAGCTGGAGAGGTTCTCCCTATTCGTCAAGAAGCGGGTTTCAACCGCCTACAGCGGCGGAAGGAAGTCGCTGCGCCTCGGCCACGGCATAAGTCCTGTGGGCTACCGGGAGTATCGCAAAGGGGACGATTTCAAGCTGGTGGACTGGAAGGTCTATGGACGGACGGAAAAGCTCTATATTCGGGAGCATGAGGAAGAGCGCAGTCTCGTTGTCCATATTCTCCTGGACGGCAGCGGCAGCATGGGCTACGAGGGAAAGTTCGCCTATGCCTCTAGGCTTGCAGCCGGCTTTGCGTATCTTGCGACCCTTGAGAACGAGAAATATGCCTTATCGCTCTTTTGCAGGAAATTCTATCCTGGAGAGCCCAAGCGCGGGCGCAGAAATCTGTTTCAGTCCATCGAGGAGCTGGACAATATCATTCCCCGCGGCGGAACGAACCTGAAGCTGATGGCGGACCAGTTTGAGTCTCAGACCAAAACCACAAGCCTGGTGGTGTTGATCTCAGATTTCCTGGAGGGGACTGAAGATGCAGTCTCCAGCATCTACCGGCTCTCAGGACATGAGCTTGTGGTGATCTCCGTTCAGGCGCCCGAGGAGGCAACGCTTGCCTTTGGAGGAGACGTGAAGTTTGTGGATATGGAGACGCGCCAGCCTCTCATTACCCGTGTGACTGAAGGAGAGCGAAAGGAATATCTAAGGAAGATGTCAGAGCATAACGATCGCATTCGAGCGGCATGCAGCCGGGTAGGGGCGGACTATTTCATCTTCAGAACGGATAAGCCCGTCTTCGAAGCCTTCTCGGACATGCTCTCAAAAGCTATAGTTTACAAGGCATAAAGATGAAGCTTGGTTTTGGTCAGGGATTTCTGGATCTGGATGTGGGGGATGGGGCAGAGGTTGTGCTCCCAAGAGAGCTTCCTGCAGCCGGCCCAGGTGAAATTGAAGGGTCTTTGGAGCATCCCGTCAGCTCTTCTGGCTGTCTGGATGATTTTAAGGGCTCGCGTTCGGCCTCGATTCTGGTCAGCGACATCACCAGGCCCGCGCCCACGCATCTGCTTTTGCCGCCCCTGGTCAAAAGGCTTAGAGAGCTGGGAATAAACGACCTGATGGTTATCTTCGCCCTGGGAACTCACCGGCGCATGACCGAGGCTGAAGAAAATCTGCTGCTTGGTGAGAATGCTAACCTCGCCCGCATGCAGCACGATCCCAGGGCATGCGTATCTCTGGGCAGCACAGCGCAGGGAACGCCTGTGGAGATCCTGGAGACGGCTGCATCCTCGGATCTGATAATCGCCACAGGAAATATCGAATATCACTACTATGCAGGATACAGCGGCGGGGCCAAGGCGGTATTGCCAGGCATAAGCTCAGAGCGTTCTGTGATCAAGAACCACGAGCTCATGAGAGACCCGCGCTCCACGACTGGAAGGCTGGACAGCCCGGTGCGGCTGGATATGGAGGATGCTGCAAAATTGGCAGGCCTCGATTTTATTTTGAATGTTGTCCTAAACAGCAAAAAAGAGATCGTACAGTCGGTGGCAGGCGACTATGTCCAGGCTCATAAGATTGGAGCCGCCACGGTGGATCAGATGTACCGGCGGCCCGTCGAGCCGGTGGAGATAGTCGTGACCTCTGCAGG
>CABMDX010000047.1 GCA_902385025.1 uncultured archaeon
CCTGACGCATGCAGGTCTCCAGTACGCAGACCTCACCAGGGCAGATCTCTCAAATGCGGATTTCTCAGATGCAAATTTGGAATCGATTCGTCTTGTGGGCGCAAAGATGAAAGGCATAAAGCTCGACCACGTGAGCCTTCATCTGATCGATCTCAGGGGCCTGAATCTGGCGGATTCGTCCATTAAAAAGGCCGGATTGGACATAGTTTACTTGACCGATGCCAATATGAGCCATGCGGACCTCGCTGGCACACGTCTGAGCCAGGTTGAGCTGACGGGGGCGGATCTGACCGGCGCCAACCTGAAGGATATTAGCTATGATCAATTTACCCTTTACTCCCTTTCCAAGGCCAGGCTGGACGGTGCCCAGATGTCCGATCAGCTAAAGGCAGATATCAACGCATTGAATAGCGGGGCTCTATCTCCCGCTACAGACAAAGGAGCACCCTCCAATTCAATTAAATGAAGCGGGTTTTGGAGGGTAGCACTTCCTTGAAGGAAAAGGCAATTGCGCGCTTCGACATGCTGCGCCTGATCCAAATGGAGGCGGCTGCCCGAAAACGGCACTTGAAGGCGGTCCTGGTGCACTCTTGCGTAACTATATATCTCCATAGCATTCTTTTTGGCTTTTGATATGGATTCTCAGGATCAGGCCAGGCAAACCCTCACCAGGCAGGGCTATCACCTCGTGGGCTCGGGAGCAGTCAAGCCCTGTTTGTGGCTCAACCGCTCTTTGAGGGGCGGAGATCAATGCTACAAGCACCACTTCTATGGCATTTCCAGTCACCGCTGCGTACAGATGACACCAACGCTCGAATGTAACCACCTCTGCCTGCATTGCTGGAGGCCCATCGACGATCCCGTTCCTGGAAATGAGCCTATGGAGCCTGCTGCGCTGCTGGACGGAATACTGCAAGGTCAGAGCAAGTTCCTTTCCGGCTATGGAGGTGCCAAGACCACATCAGTGAACCGGTTGGCTGAGGCCCGCAAGCCCAGGCATGTTGCCATTTCGCTTATGGGCGAGCCAACCCTCTATCCTTACTTAAAGGAGTTCATAGAGCTGATAGGCAAAAGAGGATTGACATCATTTCTGGTAAGCAATGGCACCAACCCGGATGTCCTGGATGATCTTCGGCCGACGCAGCTATACCTGAGCCTGAATGCACCTGACGAAGATATGTACAGGCGGGTATGCCAGCCCACAACGGACCTTTGGCCGAAGATACTGGAAAGCCTGGGATTGTTGAGTGAGCACAAATGCCGCAGTGTTGTGCGTATGACAGTCGCCCGCGGCCTGAACATGGAGCGTCCAGAGGATTTTGCCCGCATAATCAGGGCAGCAGAGCCCGACTTTGTTGAGGTCAAGGCTTATATGCACCTGGGACGCTCTCGAAAGCGCCTGGAGAGAAAAGCCATGCCGGATCATTCCGAGGTACTGGGCTATGCTCGCGCTCTTGGCAAAGCCCTGGGCTATGAACTGGAGGCAGAGGTTCCCCTGAGCAGAGTCGCTCTCCTCTCCAGCGGCCGCATCCCCCGAAGCCTGGGGCTGCAAGAGTCGCAGGAGCTTTAAGAAAAAAGATCAAAATCGGGATGCTAATTGAGCATTTGCCGATTTGAACCGCGCCGGATTCCTTATAGATTTAGTATTACATACTTCAAATATTTAATATATCATAAAATGGTTACAAAATCGGTGCCATCATTGCAGTCACTTGCTTTCCACAAGAAGTTGCTCACTTGCAGGATGTATACCATCCTCCAGTGGGAAAACTATTTTTGTGGGTAGTTTCATTTAGTTTTTGTCTCAAGATACATGTTGATGCATCGGGGCGAAGAAGTTGGGTGAATCTATGGATAGGGAAATAAAGATCATGCTGGTGGAAGACAATCTCGAAGATGCTGCATTCACGCAGAGGGTCCTGAAGTTCAATAAGCTCAGTCGGGACCTGGTCTTGGCCACCAGCGGTCGGGAGGCTATGGATGCCCTGCAAGAGAGAGCCAAATCAGGAACCCCTCCTGAGCTCATATTGCTGGATATAAATCTGCCCGATATAAGCGGCATAGATCTGCTTACCCTTATCAAGAAAGAGAAGGCCTTTTCAAGCATTCCCGTAGTCATTCTTACGGGCTCAAATGAGGATCAGGATATTCAGAAGAGCTATGACCTGGGTGCGAGCAGCTATCTGGTCAAGCCGATCTCCAATGATGCCTTGATGCAGGTTATCGAGAAGCTATTTTATCCCTGAGGCAAGCCTTCTTGCCACATCGAGATTCCCAATGTCGTCCCGACGAAGGTCTTCTGGTGTCTCCAGGATCATCGGCAAATCCCGGCAAACTGGATGATTTAGAACCGCCCTGAGCCCCTCTTCACCGATATGTCCTAATCCCAGATGCTCATGCCGATCCCGCCCTGATCCCAGGGTTCCTCGACAATCGTTCAGATGGATGAGCTTCAACCGTTCTATGTCTATGCAGCCAGCAAATCGATTCATTGTGTCCTTAAGGTTTGCAGGAGTCCTCAAATCGTAGCCTGCTGCATGCAGGTGGCATGTGTCCAGACAGACCCCCAGATGCCCCCCATCCAGCTCCCGCGATTTGATGATGGCAGATATATCCTCAAAGCTGCTGCCCATGCTATTCCTGGTGCCGGCGCTGTTCTCCAGAAGAATGGTCACGGTGCCAGAAGCCGCCTCAAGAGCAGTCTGCAGCGCGCGAACGATCCTTGAGCGTCCCTCCTCCACGCCGGAGCCTTTGTGGCTTCCCAAATGTGTCACCAGATAGGGTATACCAAGCATCCGGCATCGCAGCACCTCCGTCGCGAGAGCCTGCACCGATTTTAGATAGACATCCTCCTCAGGTGAGGCAAGATTGGGCAGGTAGGGCATGTGATCGACTACCGGGAAAAGACCTGATTCCTTGAGGTGAGAGGCGAAGCTCTGCGATGCTTCTTCTGTGAGGGGCTTTGTCCTCCAGCCGCGCGGATTGGAGGTGAAGATCTGAAAGGCATCGCAGCCCTTTTCCAGGGCCCTGTCCACGGCCCTTTCAACACCACCGGCCACTGAGATATGCACGCCCAATCGCACCATCGCTTCACTCACCATCTCCTGGATATCGATAGCAATAATAACCACTGCTTGGAAACAGCATGTCATTCGGGCGCCTGTGATGATTTTGGTTGCTCTGAGAATGTGATGAGCCCTATGAGTTCTGAGGCGCACGATATGCTGATATGGGTCTCCCGGTGCAAGGGAAAGGCAAAAGAAAAAACTGCTTCCTGCAGGATTTTTTAGCTTCAGGCTTGGGAGGACATTTTCAACTTGGCCCAGCGGCTGATATTATCTATTAAATTCAGCTCAACAATCTTTCGGGCATCATAGAGCATCTCAGCCACATCATTCAGGGCAAAGCTCTTCTTCTGGCCCTTCTTGTCAACCACCTCGATGACCTCTCCGGGCAATGCCTTGGCCATCTCCCGCATTTGGCCTGCCATCACAGAGCAGGCTTTTTTGAGGTATTTAATCGAGTAGTCAGATGTAGGCTTCCTGTCGGTGAGGTTCCGGTTGACCTCCTTGATGGACCAGCACATGGTAAGAATATCCCTGTACATCTTGGCACCCACTTCCCGTTTGGTGGGAGTATATTTAAAAGCTGTGGATAATGGATTGAGCGGATGATAAAAAGGTGGGGCTGGTGAGATTCGAACTCACGATCGACGGGTCTCTCCGATACTGAAGTGCTTACAGCCGGAATGGATGGCTGATAACAACTCATTTCAGTGCTCCAACGGATCATCAACGGCCTCCCCGTCGAGAAGCCTCAGTAGACCCGTTGCTCATCATTAAATAATACCGCTGGAGCCCGTCGCCCTACCTGGCTAGGCCACAGCCCCGGTTTTTTAAAGCGGGCCGAGAGGGATTTGAACCCCCGACCTAAAGGTTAAGAGCCTTTCGCTCTGCCTGACTAAGCTACCGGCCCGTCCCCTTCCAACGTTGATGCTAGATATATACGTTTCGGGTGGCAAGAATATGATGAAATGAGCATAAAGGGCTTCAAACCCCAAAAAAAAGTGCAACGTTGCCCTTGAAATGGCCATTGAATAGATGCCACATGCCACAGCCGGGAAACGCGCTCTTAAAAATAAGCGGGTGTGGGAAAATATTCCCCTCAGAAAATATTGATGTACCTCTCAACCTCCCAGGGATGGACGAATGTATTGTAAGCCTCCCACTCTGAAAGCCCCAGACGCATGATGTTCTCGAAGACATGCTCGCCGAGAGCCCCGCGTATCACGCTATCTGCTTCCAGATAATCCAGGGCTTCCTTCAGATTGGCGGGCAAGGTCCTGATGCCCATGGACCTGCGCTCCGCCTCGGAGAGATGGTAGACATTCAGGTCCACCGGATCTCCTGGATCCATGCATTTCTTGATGCCGTCCAGTCCTGCCGCCAGGATGACGGCGAAGGTCAGGTAGGGATTGCAGGTTGGGTCAGGTGAGCGGAACTCAAGGCGTGTGGACAGGCCGCGACCGGCAGGGATGCGTATGAGCGAGGAGCGATTGGGCCCGGACCAGGTGATGTAAACCGGTGCCTCGAATCCCGAGACCAGGCGCTTGTAGGAGTTGATAAGCGGATTGGCTATGGCGGTAATGGCACAGGCATGCTCAATCAGCCCTCCCACGAAGAACCTGGCCAGATCGCTGATATTCATGGCGCTTTCGGGATCGAAGAACGCATTCTCCTCGCCGCGGAAAAGGGATATATTGGCATGCATTCCTGTTCCTGCGGCCCCATAGATGGGTTTGGGCATGAAGGTGGCGCGCAGGCCTTCTCTCATGGCGATGGTCTTGGTGACGTACTTGAATGTGACCACCTTGTCGGCGTTCTTAAGGGCATCGTCATAAACGAAGTCTATCTCATGCTGCCCGCGAGCAACCTCGTGGTGAGAGGCCTCTATGGTAAAGCCCATCTGGGTCAGAGCCCGGATTATCTCGCGGCGCACATCCTCGGCCAGATCCACGGGACCCAGGTCGAAGTATCCTCCATAGTCATGGGGCGTCGTGGCCGAACCGCCGTTCTGCTTCTCGAAGAGGAAGAACTCCAGCTCCGGGCCGACGTTCATCCGGTATCCCATCTCCCTTGCGGCATCCAATTGTCTGCTCAGAACATGGCGGGGATCTCCCTCAAACGGCTTGCCGCTGGGAAGGTGCACATCGCAGATGAAACGTGCTTCATTGGAACCGTCCTTGGTGCGCCAGGGCAGAAGGCTGAATGTGGAGAGGTCGGGCCGGAGGACCATATCGGATTCCTGAATTCTGGCAAAGCCCTCGATGGATGAGCCGTCGAAGGATATGCCGCTCTTCAGAGCCTTCCCCATCTGGGTGGCGGGAATGGCCACGTTCTTCACAATCCCCGAAATATCCGTGAACTGCAGCCGGAGAAACTCTACATTCTTCTCTTGGATCGTTTTGAGCACTTGCTCCTCTGAATACATTGGACTATCATCTCCTTATGCCACTCTCGCTGCATTATCCTCAATGCATCATTGCAAGAGCTTTGCCTCAAACTCATTATGCTTGAATTGTTATGAAGATTTATGAATCTAGGGCTGTACGGGGAGTTTTAAATAGGTAACCGCTGAGGAAGGCCGCTCCCAGCCAGGCCAAGCCCAGGCGAGGCAAATATGCTTATTTAGGGCTATAATCTTCAATGGGAGTTTGATGTCCAAGAGAAGAGTTCTGGTGGTGGATGCAGGTGGCAGAGGAAACGCCATAGCCCATGCCTTTGCCCGGAGCGCGATTGTGGATACCGTTTATGTCGCACCCGGAAATGCAGGCAGCGAGATGATGGATAAATGCCGCCTGGCGGTCTGGCAGGGGAAGGCTCCCAAATCCATTCCTGAGATTCTCGCTTTCGTAAAGCAGGAGAAAATAGACCTGACGTTTGTCGGGCCAGAGGGCTATCTCTCTGATGGAATAGTCAATATCTTCCAGGAGGAGGGCGAGAGAATTCTTGGCCCCAAGAAAGAGGCATCCATCCTGGAGAACAGCAAATGCACTGCCAAGGACCTTCTCAAAAGGCTAAATGTTCCGATTCCACCCTGCCAGAATTTTACCGATCCAGGCGAGGCCCGGGAGTACGCGAGGCAGTATTGCTCCCAGAGACCGGAAACAGGGCTGGTGATCAAGGCGGACGGCCTGGCCGCGGGAAAGGGCTCTATTGTATGCTCTTCTCTGGATGAAGCCCTATCTGCCATCGATCGAATCATGGTCAGCCCCAAGCTATTCGGAACCGCCGGA
>CABMDX010000048.1 GCA_902385025.1 uncultured archaeon
GCCAGGTTGCCGGAAGGCTGCAAGTTAGGAATGTTCTTGAATCGCATGGAGACAGAATTAAATGATAGAAAAAGAATGTAAAACTCTGGTGGGAGTATATAAAGTCCAAACATTCGGGACTCTACATAAAACTCCAGCGATCAAATTCAGCAGAAGCAGATCGAAGAAGCCGATCTGCTTACTGAGATGTATTGCCAATCTATGCGGCTTTATCTATGCCGATCCGGACACATACGCCTTCGATATCCCAGTCCTTGATCAGCTTGCCCTGCAGCTTCAGGCCCAGCCCGAGCTGGAAGTCTGCAGCCCGGACCTCGCTTGCTATGTGCTCCTTCTTTTGCGCTGCCAGGTCCAAAATGGGCTTGCTCTCAATGTCTACCACTGCCCGGATCTGATCTTCCACGCGCAGATCCAGCTCTTTTCTCATGTCCTGAATGCGTCTGATGATCTCGCGGGCATATCCTTCCGCCTCCAGCTCAGGAGTAAGTGTGGTGTCCACATAGACGAATCCTCTGGAGAACTCTGCTGCGGAGAGGTTCTCGGGCGGCAGCTCCTTGAAGAGCACCATTTCCGGCGTTATCCTGTATTCCTTTCCACCGTGCTTGAGAATTGCCTCTCTCTGACTTATCTCTCCCTGATCGAACATTCTCTTGACCTCAAACGGGTCAGCAGCAGCGATGGCCTCCACCACAGCCCTTGCCTCGCCCTTGAACACCGGTCCGATCTTCTTATGAACAGGCGCCATTTCCAGGTCCATCTTTGGTTTTTGGCCGGGCGAGAGCACTGTTATCTTCTTGGAATTTGTCTGGCCGCGAAGCACGCTGTCCAGATTATCCAGGTCCACCATGTCCCTGGAAGGCGCAATGACTATCTCAGAGACAGGCCAGCGCAGCTTGCGGCCTCCTTTCTGGCGGGCATTGGACGCGGCCTCTGAGACCTCTCTGACCAGGAGCATGCTGGCTTCCAGCCTTTTATCGATCCAATCCTTGTCGGCCCTGGGCCAGTCGCACATGTGCACCGATGGCAGCGCCTTCTCATCCAGTCCCCTTACCAGATTCTGGTAAATTGTCTCTGAGAGGAACGGCGTGAAGGGTGCCATGATCTTAGAGAGCTTCACCAGAACCTCGTAGAGCGTGGCATAGGCAGCCAGCTTATCGGGATCGTCCTGTTCTATCCAGGTGCGAGGCCGAACGAGCTGTATATACCAGCGAGAGAGGTCTTCCAGGATGAAATCAGATATCAAGCGAATTATGCGGTGAAGCAGGTATTGCTCCATGCAATCCGTCACTGCCTCTGTAAGGCTGTTTATGCGGGACAAGATCCAGCGATCCTCGGGGCGCAGGCTGCTCTTGTACTGGGAAAGATCAGCCTTGCTGGCATCGAAGTTATCCAGAACCATGTAGGGCAGGGCAAAACGATAGGCATTCCAGAAGATATTGAGCATGCGGCCCGTGTTCTCCACTGCATCCCAGGAGAAGTGCAGGTCCTCCCAGGGCGCATTGGCTCCCAGCACATAAGCTCGAAGGATATCGGCTCCGAACTTGGCTACAACCTCTTCCGGCTGCACGATGTTTCCGATGCTCTTGGACATCTTGCGGCCCTGATCGTCCAGAGTGAAACCGTGCATAAGAACGCTCTTGTAGGGCGCTCTTCCAAATGAGACCATGGATGCGCCGAGCTGCGAATAGAACCAGCCGCGCGTTTGATCATGGCCCTCGGTGATGAAGTCCGCAGGCCACCAGTCATTGAACTCGGACTCGTGGCTTGGGAAGCGCAGAGTTGCCCAGGAGGCTACGGCGCTGTCAAACCAGACATCAAAGACATCAGGCGAGCGCTTCATTTTTTCCCCGCATGGGCAGTCCAAAACGATTGAGTCCACATCAGGCCGGTGCAGGTCGGCAAGCTTCTGGCCGCTTCTATGTTCCAGCTCCTCTGCAGTGCCGATGACTTCTATTTTGCCGCAGGCGGGACATGTCCAGATGGGCAGGGGAATTCCCCAGTATCTCTGCCGGGAGATGCACCAGTCGCGGGCATTTCGTATCCAGTCAGAGAAGCGTGCAGATCCTGCCCATTCAGGGTACCACGTAACACGGGAAACCTCATCGAGCATCTTGTCCCGAAGGTCTGAGATTCTGAGGAACCACTGGCTCGTGGCGATGAAGATGATGGGCGTCTTGCAGCGCCAGCAGTGCCCATAGCGATGGGCGAGCCTGCCCTGGGCTACAAGCTTTCCGCGCTCCTCCAAATCGGCGATGACGTCTCCGTCCGCCTCCTTGACATACAGGCCCACATACTTCTCTCCAGCCTCGGCAGTGTAGTGCCCGTCCTCGCCCACCGGGCAGAAGATCTTCAGATGATGGTCGAGCCCCAGCTCATAATCCTCAAGACCGTGGCCTGGAGCGATATGAACGCAGCCAGTGTTCTCTGCCGTGACAAAGTCGGCAGCATAAACGCCATGCTCGATGTCCTTTTGCCCCGGCACCAGATCCAGCAGAGGATGGCTGTATTTCAGCTCCTGCATTTCCTTGGCAGAGAGAGTTCCAAGAAGCTCATAATCCTTGTAGCGGCCCACCTTCAGAACCGGCTCGACGAGATCCGAGGCCATAATCAGAGTATCCACCTGTCCGTCCTTCCAGGCCCGCACCTTGGAATACTCGAAGGTGGGGTTCACGGCCACGGCCACATTGGCAGGAATGGTCCAGGGAGTGGTGGTCCAGATCACGATATAGGTATTCTCCTCGCCGAGTACCTGGAATTTAACATAGATGGAATAATCGGTCTCATCACAGTACTAAACCTCGGAATCGGAAATGGCCGTCTGGCAGCGGGGGCACCAGTTTACGACACGCAGTCCCCTCTCCAGGAGGTTATTCTCATGAGCCTTCTTCAGAGTCCACCAGGCAGCCTCAAGATACTCATTCTTGAGTGTCATGTAGGGGTCATCCCAGTCGAGCCAGGCGCCCAGGATCTTGAACTGGCGTGTCATGTCATCTTTTTGGCGCAGCGCGAACTCCTTGCACCTCTGAATGAACTTATCGACTCCATAGGCCTCGATATACTTCTTGCTGCGAAATCCAAACGACTCCTCGACCTTGACCTCGATTGGTAGGCCATGCATGTCCCAGCCGGCTCTGTCCTTGACGGCAAAGCCGTTCATGGATTTGTAGCGGAGCACCGAGTCCTTGATCACCTTGTTCCAGGCAGTGCCCAGGTGAATGCGGCCTGTGGTGTAGGGCGGCCCGTCTACGAAGAAGAACTTCTTGCCGCCAACTCTCAATTCCCGAACCTTGCGGTAGGTTTGGGCCCTCTCCCACAGAATTCTGACCTGGCTTTCCAGATCCTCTGCATTATACTGTCCAGCCACCTCGGTGATCACTGACAATCCTCCGAAAAACAGATTTGCCTTGATGTAGCACATCTATATTTAGCCTTTGTGACCTCTGAACCGAAATGGTGCGCTCTTTGGGAGAATATTGATATAACGGATAGCTCTAACCCATGAAAGGAGGGTTGCTTATCAAAGAGGAGATCTGGATCGAGAAGTACCGTCCCGAGAAGCTGGATGACATCGTGGGCCAGGACGAGATCATTCGCCGTCTCAAGTCCTATGTCAAGACCCGAAACCTACAGCATCTGCTGTTCTCCGGACCTCCGGGGGTTGGAAAGACAGCTGCTTCCATATCCATCGTTAAAGAGGTCTTCGGCGAGACATGGAAGAACAACTTCATTGAGCTGAACGCCAGCGACGAGCGTGGTATCGACATTATTCGCCACAAGGTAAAGGACTTCGCCCGCATGGCGCCTCTGGGAGAGGCAGACTTCAAGGTCATATTTTTGGATGAGGCCGATGCCCTGACCAATGATGCCCAAAGCGCTCTGCGACGCACTATGGAGCGCTATTCGGCCACCACCAGGTTCATCCTCTCCTGCAATTACTCGTCAAAGATCATCGAGCCCATTCAGTCACGCTGCGCAGTCTATCGATTCAAACCCCTGTCATCCGAGGCCGTGGCCAAAAGGGTCAAATTCATTGCCTCACAGGAGATGCTGCAGGTCTCGGATGCAGGTCTGTCTGCCATACAGTATGTTGCCGGCGGAGATATGCGAAAGGCCATCAACTCCCTGCAGGCCGCGGCCCTGCTTGGTGACAAGGTGGACGAAGAGACAATTTACCAGATCACCTCCACCGCCAAGCCTGAGGAGATTCGCAATTTTATAAAAACGGCGCTCTCAGGAGACTTCGTGGGAGCACGAGCGGTCTTGGATGATTTCCTGCTCTCCAAGGGCCTTTCGGGACAGGATGTGGTAGTTCAGATTCACCGGTCCATGATGGATCTGGATATTCCGGACAAGGAGAAGATCAAGCTCATCGACCGCATAGGAGAAATCGATTTTCGCATGACTGAAGGCGCAAATGAGAGAATTCAGCTCGAAGCTCTGCTGGCCTATTTTGCCCTGAGCAAGGCCTAATGGCGTCAGCAAAAGAAAGCCGGCGCGGGCCGGATCAATCGTCTGCAGCATGAGAATAGCTGCGCTCAATTGCTTTCAGAAGCTCATCTATGCGCACCGGTTTTGAGACATAATCATTCATGCCGGCCTCCAGGCACTCCTCTCGATCGCCCTTCATGGCATGGGCAGTCATGGCTATGATGTAGGGCTGGCGGCCAGGAGAATTGCGAATTCTTCTGGTGGCATCGAGCCCGTCCATCTCCGGCATCTGCACATCCATGAGCACCACGTCATAGGGAATGCTCTGCAGCGCCGCCAGGACCTCGATACCTGTTGCTGCAACATCAGCCCGAAAGCCCTGACGCTCAAGCATGAGCATCGCCACCTTCTGGTTCACAAGATTGTCCTCGGCAAGCAATATCCGAAGAGGCATTCCAACCGCGGAGGCAGAGGCTGCAGACGGCATAGCATAGGTTGCATAAGGCTTCAATGGCATCGAATCGCCCGAAGCCTCGGCGGGGATGCTGAAATAGAAGACCGAACCTGCGCCAGGCTCGCTTTCCGCCCAGATCCGTCCACCCATGAGCTCCACAAGATGCCGGCAAATGGCAAGGCCGAGGCCCGTGCCACCGTACTTGCGAGTGGTCGAGGCATCCACCTGGCTGAAGGATTGAAATAGTCGGCCCATGAGATCCCTGGATATGCCTATCCCGGAATCCCGGACCTCAAATTGAATCTCGTGCCACTCCTTCATTGGCCTGGAGGAAACACGGATAATTACCTCGCCTTTTTCAGTAAATTTGACGGCATTGCTGAGGAGATTTACCAGTATCTGCCACAGGCGGGTCAGGTCTCCCACAATTCTGTGGGGGACATTTGGATCGACTGTCTCTGCCACTGTGAGCCCCTTTCGGGCAGCAGCTTCAGAGACCAGGCTCAGGGAGGCTTCCAGACATTCTTGCAGGCTGAACGGCTCCATTTCCAGATCCATCATCCCTCCCTCGATCTTGGAGAAGTCCAGTATGTCGCTGATGATGGTCAGGAGCGAGTCCCCGCTACTGCGAATGGTCTCAATATAATCCCGCTGCTGCGAGTCGATGTTCGTATTTAGAAGAAGCCCGGTAAGCCCTATGACGGCATTCATGGGCGTGCGAATCTCGTGGCTCATATTGGCCAGGAACTCGGATTTGGCCTTGGTAGCCGACTCAGCCTTCTCCTTGGCCAGGAGCAGATCCTGTTCCGCCCTTTTTCTCTCTGTGAGATCGGTGCTAACGCCCACAAATCCGATGATCTTTCCCTGAAGATCTTTCAGTATATTGAAAATGTATAGAGCCGGGAAGGTGCTGCCATCTTTTCTTCGGACCGGCAGCTCGCATTCGAGAAAGCCGTCTCGGTAGATGTCCGCCATTACGGTCCTCATGCAGTCGCCCATATTTTCAGGCACGATCGTCTCAGAAATGCTGCTGCCAATCATCTCTTCTGACTTCCATTGATAGAGCACCTCGGAGAAACGGTTCCAGTAAGTGATTCTGCCTGTCAGATCCGTGGCTATAACGGCATTACGAACCTGATCCAGGAGGGATGCCTGGAAGAGAACCTTCTCCTGGGCGTGTATGCGTTCGGTAATATCCTGGCCCTGGGCAATGGTGGCCAGGACCTTCTGTCCCTCCTCGTCATAAATGGCAGCCGAGTTCCAGAGCACTGTCCGCACCGATCCGTCCCGATGCAGAATTGGAATCTCGACCACATCCCAGGACTCTCCGGACTGGGTTCTCTCTATGCGGGCCATGGACTCTGCCCTGCTATCTCCAGGAAAGAGAATCCCTAGAGGCCTGTTCAGGACGTCTTCAGCCATGCGGCCGGTCAATCTCTCAAAGGCATGGTTGAACCTAGTAATGCGAAAGGATGGATCCCAGACGATTATGGGTGCATTGGCATGCCCGAAAAGGTTCTCCAGATAATCACTGGTCTCTCGCAGAGCATCTTCTGCTTTCAGACGGCTGATGAATCCACCAGCTGCGCTGGCCATGGTCATCAGGATCGATACCTCGCCCCAGCTCCAAATTCGCTCTCTTTGGCAGTCAGAAAAGCCTATGAAGCCCCAGAAGCGATCCGAAGCGAAGATAGGCACGATTAAGAATGAGAGCACACCCATCTCTTCGAGCTGACGCTTTATTGCAGGGAGCTGATTTGTGGCTAAACCCCGCAGAGGCATGCCCCCGGAGAGGCTCTCATACCATTCTGGCGGGAGGCGAACGCAAGAGACATTGGAGTCGGAGCTGTTTGTATTGGGAAGTGCTGTATCCATGACCCATTCATAACGAAGAAGGAAACTATGCTTGCCGCCTTCATCCAGATTATGCTCATAGATATAAGCCCAGTCCACGTTCGCCGAGCATCCCAGAATCTCCAGAGCCTGGTTCAATGTCCTGTCCACCTCACCCGTGATCAGGAGCTGATTTGTGGCCAGAGCCGCGCCTGCCAGGATCCTGTCCCTTTTGCGAGAATCGTCCTCAGAGCGCAGGTCATCTGCAACGGCAGCAGACGGACGACTTTCTACCAGCGAAACGATATAGCCGCATTGCCCCTCCAGGTCTTGCCAGAAAGATATGGAGTACTCAAGAATTCTGCCACTTAATTCCAGCTCACCACGGCGCATTTTGTTTCCATTCAATTCAAGGGATTCGAGACTTTCTGCGAAGAGATCCCCGAAAATCTGGCGGCAGCTCATCCCCAGCACTTCATTATCCGGCATCCCAAGGAGACTTTTGGCAGCATGATTCAGGTAAAGAATATTTCCACTGAGGCTGCATAGGCAGATTGCCTCTTCCAGACAGTCCATTGCAGATTTGCACACAGTCTCGATATCCGTTTGCATCACCTCAATAAAACCGCTCTGACCGGAGAAGCTTCAGCATCTTTTATTTTTAAGGGCAGACAGAGGAGATGATAGCTGCCAGCGGAGACGTTCGCCAGATCGAGTCCCTCAAGGATCAGAATATCGTTCTCCAGGAGAATGTTATGCACCGGCAAAATGGGATCATCATATTTATCCACGGAAAGACAGTCTATGCCCACTATGCTGGCACCAGAAGCTGCACAGATCCGGGCAGCCTCAACTGACAGATAAACATACTCTTCAGAAAAGACGGGACTATGCAAGAGGCCTTTGCTGGAGTTGGCAGTCTTGAACAGCAGGGCCTCACCCTTATTCAATTTCATGCCCTGCAATGCAGAGGCAGGGACTGATTCTCCCCTGCCGGCAGAGATGATCACCTGTGCAGGGAGTATGAAGCTATGCAAAGGATACTGATCTGAGCTCTTGCCGTTTCGGAGAATATGAGCTGGAAAATCCAGATGGGTTCCAGCATGAGAGCAAAGCGACAGAGCTGAGAGTGAGCAGTCTGCACCGTCCTCCAATCTTGCCATCCACTCAAGAGAGAACTTTCTGTCGCCGGGATAGGAGGAAACGAGATCCAGAGGCACACTTATGTCATGCACTTCTCGGTAGTTCAAAATACCGCTCGAATGAAATTCAGATTCAGGCGACATGGACAAGGCTCTTTTTAAAGCGCAATCCCACAGAAGCGCCCTGCTACTATTTAGGCTGCTCGCTGTTTTGTATTGGAGGGTTATGGGGAGAGAAGCTCACACAGAGACGAGGCCGTTGATCGTCCCAGTGCCAGGGCAACCTATTGCCATCACTTATATCTTTGGCCTGGCACCTGAACAACTTCAGCCGGAAATATCGCTCGATGAATATCCTGATGTACCTGCAGGAAATACGGAATAGACCACATTTCCGCGATGGCCAAGAAATTCATGCATGCAGAGGTCTATTTATAGTTCTGCACCAAAAGACTGATACAAATCATCGGCATCCATTGGCCTCGCAACACGGCTAATAAGTATCGATCTTTGGGTTCTCGACTATAAAATGGAGTGACCATCACGTTGAAATCACCTCGTTCGTGATCTCCCAAAAAAAGGTTTTGAGTCCGAATCGAATTCTCACAAGCTTCAGCAAACTTTCGATCTTGACTCTTTGGAATTAGTTCTAGACTAATATGGCTGCATCTATGCCATGGTGGTAGAATTTGTCATGTTCTGTGGCAGGGTTACGTTTGTGGATTGGTTTGTCATATTCAGAGGAATTGCGGCATTCTGGGGCTTGGCCAAATTAATCCCAATCATGCTTTTCGATGAATCTGATTTTGGAATCGGGTTATTGAAGAGGGCAATATTAGGTATCTCACCGGTGGGAATGGCACTTGGTTGTCCTTTGTAAGCCATCTCTCCAGTCGAGAAGGCATTCAGTTGCCCTGTATAAGCTATCTCTCCGGAAAATATGCCGGGGCTTGTCCCGTTGGCGTTGAGCAGCGAAATAAAAAACGCAGCCAAGATTATTGCCAAACTTCCGAAAATATGCTTTGCACTCTGCAATTCAATCACCTTTATTTATTGTTGATTCGTTGAGCTATTTAATTTTTTCCAGGAGACATCAGGGGTTGATTTCATGCCTTGTGATGGAGCAGAACGATCATAACTGACACACGATGGATTGGCGGTATTTTATAAATAGAGCCTTGACAAAATAGATCGGTCAAAAAAAAAGAAAGCTGACAGCATAGAGCTGCCTAAAATTAAGCCCCTAAGAGACCGGAGTTTCCGCCCCAAGCTTTGTTATCTCCTTTCCAATGGCTGCTACCTTATTTTCACCTGCAAATCCCAGTAGGAAGGCGCTGGAGAACCTTTTAGTTAAGACTGCGTCCTTTGAGGATGTGATCAATGTTACATGGCGGGTATCCTCATTGTAATAGGGGTAGTAGTATCCATTGGATATTCGAGAGACCGCAGATAAGCGGAACTGATATGCGCATGTGATCGGAGGAACAAATACCGTACTGGGAACGGTCTTATTCAGCTCTCCTGTCCACAGGTGCAAGGCAGCATGATTTGCATAGGAATCCTTAAAGAGCTCTTTGTACTGATTGTCTCCATAATACGCATAAAGGGCATAGGATTCGAGAAGCCCATCGGGATCGTTGGCCTTAACCCTCAACTGTACGCCATCATTTTTATCTGCCATATTCACAATGGAGCAGGATGGGATCGAGACACCCTTATGCAGTATGTCCAGGATCTGCACCTCAGCAGGGCTATTATCCAGCATCAGCGTCAAAGTTTGAGGTGGTGTGGCCACGATTGCTCCGTCCGGCTTGAAGAATTGAGCCTGGAACTGGTGGACCCCTTTATTGTAGCCCAATGAATGCCATATCAGAAGAAGATCATCGATGGAATAATCCTCAAATGGATTCAAGAGATCGTATTTGTCTTCCGCGTCCGGTCCAAAGCTCATCAGAATGGAGTCGCTTCCAACGTTGTGATAATTCATCCAGCTTTGCCGAATGGGCGCAAATCCGCCAGATTTGCCTTCTCTATGAAGGATCTTGTACTTTCTGGCACCCAGATTCCAGAGGGTTTGCATGAGTGTATTGTTGCCGATTAGATGCAAATCTCCGCCGAATGCAGCGTCCATAACGTAAATGGAATAGCCCGAATCTGTAGTGGGATATCCGCCATCGTTTATCTTGCCTGCGGGAATCAGGCCCACTCCGCCGATGACGGCTCCGGCAGTGCCCGGTGGATAGTTGTCCGGGGCAGTTGCCAGTATTATTTTATGCAAATTTTTGAAATCGGCATAGAAATTTGTGGGATAATAGTAGGTAAATGAGGGATTCGTCGACGAGACCATGACCCCGAAC